>CAYQDP010000001.1:0-31189 GCA_964416235.1 uncultured Flavobacteriaceae bacterium
CCGCTGCCGCCAACATGGGCTCAAAGGTTCTTTTGGTAACCATGAACATGCAAACCATTGCCCAAATGAGTTGTAATCCCGCCATGGGAGGAATTGCTAAGGGTCAAATTGTTCGTGAGATTGATGCCCTGGGAGGTTATAGCGGAATTGTTTCCGATGTCTCAGCGATACAGTTCAGGATGCTGAACAGAAGCAAGGGTCCCGCCATGTGGAGCCCGCGCTCTCAAAACGACCGCATGCTATTTGCCGCCAAATGGCGCGAAATGCTGGAACAAACGCCAAATGTTGATTTTTGGCAAGACATGGTTCGTTCATTAATTATCAGTAAAGACGGAAAAAGAGTTGAAGGAGTAATAACCGGATTGGGAATTGAATTTAAAGCAAAAGCCGTTGTACTTACAAATGGTACATTCTTAAACGGCGTTATTCATATTGGAGAAAAACAATTGGGCGGAGGAAGAACAGGCGAATCTGCTTCACACGGCATTACCGAGCAATTGGTGAATTTGGGTTTTGAAAGCGGAAGAATGAAAACAGGTACGCCGCCTCGTATCGACGGAAGATCTTTAGATTATTCCAAAATGGAAGTTCAGGATGGTGATGACTGCAATTATAAATTCAGTTTTTCCGACAGCACACAACCGCTAAAAAAGCAAGTACCTTGTCATATTACTTATACCAACGAGAAAGTTCACGAGATACTTCGTACAGGCTTTGAGAAGTCGCCGATGTTTCAAGGAAGAATACAAGGGCTTGGACCAAGATATTGCCCTAGTATTGAAGATAAAATTACACGCTTTTCCGAAAGAGAGCGCCATCAGTTGTTTGTAGAGCCTGAAGGATGGAACACCGTTGAGATATATGTGAACGGATTTAGCACCTCTCTACCAGAAGATATTCAGTATCAGGCACTTAGGCTGATTCCGGGCTTTGAAAACGCAAAAATGTTCAGGCCGGGCTATGCTATTGAATACGATTACTTCCCTCCTACTCAATTAGGACTCACCTTAGAGACACAGCTTATTGAAAATTTATATTTCGCGGGACAGATCAACGGAACGACCGGTTACGAAGAAGCAGCGTGTCAGGGATTAATTGCAGGTATGAATGCTCATTTGAAAGTTAACGAAAAGAATCCTTTTGTTCTTAATCGTTACGATGCTTATATCGGTGTGTTGATTGATGATTTGGTAACAAAGGGAACGGAAGAGCCCTATCGCATGTTTACTTCTAGAGCTGAATATAGATTATTGCTGAGACAAGATAATGCAGACGTTCGCCTCACTCCTCTTTCTCATCAGCTTGGATTAGCTAGTCAGGAAAGGTTTGAAAAGGTTGAGCAAAAGATAAAGGATTATGAGAAGGTGATTGATTACTTCAAAAACACCAGCGCAAATCCGGATGAAATTAATCCTTATTTAAGTTCTGTTAATTCTGCAGAGGTCAACCAAAAGATGCGTTATTATAATATTCTCTCCAGACCGGATGTTTCTATAAAAGGTATTGCCGGCTCGTGCAAGGATGTAAACGGACTTTGTGAATATTTGACGGAAGAAACAATTGAGCAAGCAGAAATTCTAATGAAGTATGAGGGTTATCTTCAGCGTGAGCAAGAGAACGCGGAAAAGCTAAAGCGCCTGGAAGATTTGAAGATTAATCCCAACTTCAATTATGATACAATTGTAAGTTTGGGAACAGAAGCCAAGGAAAAACTAAAGAAGTTTAAACCCGCCTCTATCGGACAAGCAAGCCGAATATCGGGAATTAACCCGGCAGATATTTCGGTATTGTTAGTTCATATGGGCCGATAAAGTTCCACGTGAAACGAAACCTATGCTATATAAATTAGACAGATGTCCGGTTTGTGGTTCAGGCCAAAGCCAGCCGTTTATTTCCTGTAAGGATTATACGGTGAGCCAGGAAACATTCAATATCGTTTCCTGTTCGGCCTGTGGATTTAAATATACAAACCCAAGACCTAGCGATGACACCATTGGTCAGTACTATAAATCGGAAGACTACGTTAGCCATACCAACACCAAGAAGGGCTTAATAAACCGTCTTTATCATATGGTGCGTTCTCATACGCTCAAGAAGAAATTAGGCCTTATTGAATCTTTTGTTTCACGTGGAACAATTTTGGATTACGGTTGTGGTACCGGAATGTTTTTGAATACTTGTAAAGAAGCCGGCTGGAGGTCTTTCGGCTTCGAACCGGATTCTGATGCCAGGACCATAGCTTCAAAGAAAGGGCTAAGTGTATTTAATACTAAAGAAAGTTTGGCCCTGGAATTAGGTAGCGCAAAGTTCGACGTTATTACTTTATGGCATGTATTGGAGCACGTAACGGATTTAGACGATACGCTAAGTTTCTTTAAGAATCATCTTAGCGATAAAGGAACCCTTATAATTGCTGTTCCAAATTATACTTCTTTTGACGCGCAGCACTACAAAGAATATTGGGCAGGCTATGATGTTCCGCGCCATATCTATCATTTTAATCTAGACTCTGTTTCTAAACTGCTTTCTAAGTTTGGCTTTACACATGTTAAAAGTTTACCGATGAAGTTTGATAGTTTCTATGTGAGCATGCTTTCAGAGAAATATAAGACCGGTTCTATACGCTATTTAAACGCCTTTATAAATGGTTTAAGATCTAATCTTAGGGCAAGAGACCCCAACGCCTATTCCAGCGTGATATACATCTTTAAGAAGGCCTAAGGGCCTTTTTTTATTTCCGGCACTTTGTTCCACGTGAAACAATGTGCCCATTCTTTTATTTATTCGGACAGAATAATTCTCTAAACCCTCCTCTAGGCTTCTCCTAAATATCAAATCTAAGCATCAATCTGCCTCTTTGATTCAGTTAAGGAAATCGAATGTCTTACTATTTAGTTAAGGAAAAATAAAAGACCTTGCTACCTTCTGTATCTTATAAATAATAACCGAAACCCGAACCGAATTTTAGAACAAGTATAATTTTCATTTATTTGTAATGCCCTGTTTTCAATTAATAAGCTATAATTTAATTTATATATAGTTCTGTAAAAAGGAGCAAGAAGTCTTTAGTAAAGCGGAGTCGAATGGAAAAGTTGGGCTTATAAAAAACCTTAACTAATTAGTCAAGGACTAATATTGCATAAACCAACCTTAATCAAGTAAAACTATTAACAAGGCCGTTTGTAAGTCTTTATAGCGTACTTCAGCCTCAGAAGTCAGGTCTTGCTCGGCTTTTGAAGAAGGCGCTCTTATAGCGTTTAAAAAGCACTAAATTCGAGCATGCGAATTCTTATTGCCTTTCTACTTGTCTTTGGGTCTGCGCTAAGCAAGGCACAAAACTGGTGTCCGCCCGGCGCTATATGGAAGCACGCTATGTATGGGTTTCAGTGCGTAGGTTATTCAGATCTCATTTATATTGGAGACACGGCTATTCAATCAAAAACGTGCAAAAAAATAAACCATCGTTTTATAGGTTACAATCCAATGTTTGCACCAACCGGGACGGTCAACGTTTCTATTACAAACCATTTTGCTTATGAAAACAACAAAGTGATTTACTATTTCAACATCAACTCTCAATTTGATACACTCTTTAATTTCAACGCGGGAATTGGTGATAAATGGCTACGTGTTGTTTCTCCGCATGGCGGTTCGTGCAATGTTGTTCCCCGAAAGGTTGTTGAGGTGTTGGATACAGGAAGCGTTACGTTAAACGCTGTACAATTAAGAAAATTGGTTTTGAAATATACTCACGTTTATATGAGCACTTTCACAACAACGGTTATCGATACCGTATATGAAAAAATCGGAAGCAAGCAGAACTTCTTATTTCCTTTTGTTTGTGAAGGAGCGATTGTGGATCCGGATATTTTAGCCGGCGGAGCGTTTAGATGTTATTTTGATAATTCATTTGGTAATTACAATGTATCTAGTAATTGTAATTACATAAATAATATTGATGTAAGCGTTTTAATTCCTGAAAAGTTTGTCTTGTTTCCAAATCCCACAACAACGCGTTTTAAACTTCAGGGAGATTTTATCATGAATACAATTCGTGTATTTGATGTGTGCGGAAGGGAAAAGCAAATAAACATTATCGATGATGAAGTAGATGTTTCTGCTCTTGATTGCGGAATCTATTTCGTGGCAGTAATAAACAAGCAAGGAAATATTGTTCGCGCGCGGTTTGTGAAATTATAAAACCAAAGAGCCTATTTAACATAATAATTATTATTTAAACACAAAAAAGCCCGATTGCTCGGGCCTTTGTTTTTATTTACTGTTCATGATGTCTTCTATTTCTTCTGCCTCTAATGGAATGTTTTTCATTAAGTCAACCTGACCTTTTGTTGTAATGAGAATATTATTCTCTAAGCGAATGCCCAGGTTTTCTTCAGGAATATAAATCCCCGGCTCAACCGTGAACACCATTCCCGGACGCATAGGTTCATTAAAGAAACCAACATCATGAACATCTAATCCCAAGAAATGAGATGTGCCGTGCATGAAGTATTTTTTATAAGCGGGCCAGGCAGGGTTTTGCTTTTTTACATCAGAGGCTTTGATAAGTTTTAATTTTAAAAGTTCTTCGGTCATTAACTCCCCAACAGCCTTGTTATATTTCTCAAAGGTATTGCCGTCTTTTAGCATTTTGGTTGCGGCTTTCATTACGCGCAAAACAGCATTGTAAACTGCTTTCTGGCGTTTGCTGAATTTTCCGCTTACAGGAATACAACGCGTTAAATCGCTGGCGTAATTAGAATATTCTGCGGCAGTATCTAAAAGTAAAACATCTCCGGCTTTACATTGTTTGTTGTTTTCCACATAGTGAAGAACACAAGCGTTGTGTCCGCTAGCAATAATGGGCCCATAGGCAAAGCCTTGGCTTCTGTTTCTAACAAACTCGTGAATTAATTCCGCTTCAATTTCATATTCCCACACACCTGGTTTCACGAACTTCAATAAACGACGAAATCCTTTTTCGGTAATGTCGCAAGCTTGTTGAATAAGCTCGATTTCGTAGGTGCTCTTAATCGCGCGAATTTTATGCATGATAGGGGCGGAGCGCTCAAATTTGTGCAATGGAAACTTCTCCTTCATCCATTTTGCAAAACGCATTTCTGCAGTTTCTGTATCAATATAACGACGCGTGTGTTCATTGCTATTCAGATAAACAAATTCTGCCTGAAAAATCAAGGTTTTTAAAACCTTTTCAAATTCATGATACCAAAATATGGTTTCGATACCACTAACGTTCGTCGCTTGCCCTTTAGTTAATTTAGCGCCTTCCCAAATCGCGATTAATTCGCTTGTTTCCTTAACAAATAAAATTTCGCGCATTTTATTGTCTTTAGCGTCGGGAAACAATACTAAAATGGTGTCTTCCTGATCAACACCGGTTAAATAGAACAAATCGCTGTTTTGTCGGAACCCCATGGCTCCGTCGGCGTTTGTTGGTAAAATATCGTTGCTTACAAACACACTAATCGCGCCGGGCTTTAAATGTTGGCGATAACGGTTTCTGTTTTCTATAAAAAGATTGTTTTTAATAGGAGCGTATTTCATAGTGTAGAAATTTTGATTACGAAGATAAGGTATTTATAGGATTTAATTTTTGGGCAATTACCCACACGAAGTTTTTACGCAACTCGTTAATAAAGCGCAATTTAACCTCGTCATCCATTTTCACACTAGTGGTATCTGAGCAAAAGTTTTGCAAACTGTCGAAATAGTTGAATATAACGGTCTGGTAATTACCCCCATCATCCAGCTCAATGTTTACCAACTGGTAGAGTGAAATCTGCCGGATACTTCGGTTTCGGAAAGCTAAAAAACCCTTATAAATTTTGATTCCGTTTTCATCCACCATAAAGCGCGCATACTTGAAGTCGTTTTTGAGCATGAGTCCTGCATACAGGGCCAAAACGAATAGGGAAGGAAAAGAAAACAATCCTGTTTGAAGAATGGTTAATGCTCCAATTAAAATAAAGATATATGACGACTGAACACCCGGACTGGTAAAAAAGCTGATGTCGGGATTAAAGGCACTAATCGTTTCTTTCTTTTTTAAATAATCAAACTCTTTTTCGCGGACATTGATTTCCGTAGTAGTTCCGTCGGTTTTTTGATTTAATAAAATAGCGGTTGCCGAATATAACTCCGGAGCGTTGTTTTTGAATTGTTGTGGTGATTCGAAAAAATGTTCAATGGCAACGCTAAGAAATTCATTAATGTTGGCCCCGCCGTATGAGCGAAAAATGCTTGGCAGTCCTTTCTGCAACTTATAAAATTCTTTATAGGCATAGCAATACCACTTCCAAAAATAATTTTCAAAGAAGTAATCGTTGTTTTCACCACGGATACCATTAAACCTTAAGGCGTGGGCAAACTCGTGTAAACCTAAATTAATGTTGTCGTTTGGAATACGATATCCTTCAATAAAACTTTTCCAACTGAAAGAAACAAAGCCGGTTAAATTGGTTTCACCTTTTAAATATAGTCCGCTGATTTCGTTTTTAAAATCCCCAGGAAACAAAATGATAGTATCAAAGTAACCGAGTTGCCAATCTTTTAATCCCAGCGTAAGCTGAACGGCCGACGCCGAAACAATGGCTTTAACTTTATTATTTATTTCCAGATTTTTTTGCGAAATAAAATTTTTAGAACGAATAAAAACAAGCAATCTCTCAACAAAGAGGTTTTTATATTCTGATGAGAGAGTAGAATAATAGGAAAAATACTTTTCTAAAAAAGCATGAAGTTCAGCGGGATTTAAGCGAATGTCGTCGGAGGTCATTACATGGCTAAAATCCGAAAAAACTATTAAAATTAAAAGCTAAATCCCACCTATATATAAAAGCAAGGTATTATTCCAAAAGTTTATTAAACCCTTGGTCGCTCATTTGAAAGCATGGTTTCTTGTAATTTATACGGGTTTGTTTTAACGCCGGTCTCGGCACTTAACACAGGCGAGGAAGACCTCTCTTTACAAAGCGTTTCTACATCTTCTTTGTTTAAGTAGTGTACAAAAAAGTTTTGATTAAGCGCACGGCTTATTTTTTCAAGCAAGCCGGTATCTATGCTTTCTTTATCGAAAATTTTATAAACATTTCGGGTAGTACAGTTTATTCTTCGGGCGAATTCTGTAACTGTAATTTTTCTGTTTTTTACTGCGGTTCGGATAATTTGTCCGATGTGTATTTTTGTTTCCATAGGTTTATTTGTGTTTTTAGTTTATTGAAATATAGAAAAGAAGAGCGCGTTTTCTGAATGTGGATTAGAGACACATTCAGTTTTTATTATTCTCAAATTGTCTTTAATAACATGCGCGGCAATAATTATCACGAGAGAAAAAACGATTCCGGCTCCGAATTTTTTAAGCGTTGATTTTTTCATGGCATTTAGTTTAGTTTAATGAATAATGCTTTTTTGTTAGTGTCTTTATCTTTTATGATAAGTGTATCTTTAACCGAAACACATTCGCTGATTAGAAAATCCTGATCGTAACAATTCCATAAAGGATAATTCATGGCATAGAAATGAATGTTACAAGGAGAATCATTTTGTACAAAGTACCAACTCAGCGTAAGGTCGGCAGAAAAGATACTGTCCCCCGATATGCTTTTCCACTTCGTGAATTTTCCCAAGGGGCCGTATTTGCCTTCATCATTATGACCCTGCTCTTGATTTGATGATGGGGCTGAAATGTTTTTTTTCTGACATGAGGCAACAATTAGTGTTGTTGCTACAATAATATACGCTAAGTTTTTTTTCATAAGCTTTGTTTAACTGATATATCCGATTTTAATGTTTAGATAATTTCCTTTTTTGTTTTTCAACACAAACTTTATATAGGTAGGAGGATTAAATATTTTTATGGATGGAGCTTTTAACTTTATGTGGAAGGCCCTCTCCTTTTGTATGAGCTTTTTAAACAGACCGTGGTTTTCTTTTTCTTTGGTGGCCTCGGGCGTTTTGTGTGCGCAAAGCGAAATACTTATTAAAAGCAAAAGAATAATTTGTAGTGTTGTTTTCATGCCCCAAAACTATCTCAGCATCAAGACCTACTGAAAAGGATTTGCGCCAAACGCTGATGTAAATGTGGATTTATTGCGAGTAAATGAACAAAATGGACATGTTGTTGTGTGGCTTTTGCGATTTTTGCAAACACCGCAAAAACCCCCTTGCTTTTTCACAAAAATCAATACCTTTAATTCTTAATTCACCCGAAAATTAATATGGCAAAAACGCTTAAATCTTTACCCATTCAAACGCACTTCATTCAGAAGTTAAAAGAAAGCTTACCGCCTAATGTTGGTTTAGCGGAAGAAATAGCAGACTTATTAGAAATTAGTACAGACAGCGCTTATCGTCGTATCCGCGGAGAGACCGATTTAAGTATTGATGAAGTATATAAGCTGACTAAAAAGTACAATATTTCTATTGATGGTATTTTTTCAAATCTTGGAGACACTGTAACTTTTGCTTATACCAAATTAACGGATAGCGCCGATAACTTTGATAAATATTTAAATCGTATATATGGCCATGTAAAGGCCATTGGTTCTTTCAGTGAAAAGAAAATTACTTATATCGCCGAGGAGGTTCCTTTATTTTATTCTTTCTTTTCGGATAAGCTTACTCAGTTCAAATTATTTTATTGGCAGCGAAGCGTATTGAATGTTCCGGATTATCAAGGAAAAAAATTTGAATTTGGTATTGTTCCTGACCACCAGGTAAAATTAGCAATGAGCGCATTGGAAGAATACAAAAAAATTCCAAGCGTTGAAGTCTGGACTCATGAAACAATTCATACAGTTTTAAAGCAAGTAGAATTTTATGTGGACAGCGGTGTATTTAAAAACAAGAATGACGCATTAGAAATTATCGAAGAAATCCGCACCATGGCTCAATACTTAGAAAAGTGTGCTGAGTCAGGCCGAAAAGAAGTAAGCAGCAAAGAAGAAAATTTATTATTGTATAACAGCGAGGTTGTATTAGGCACTAACTGTATTTATATTAATACTGGTCCGGCCAGATATGCTTACATCACATTTAACACGTTAAATTCATTAACTACAAATAATCACGAGTTTTGTGAAGAAACAGAACACTGGGTTAAAAACATCATAAAAAAGAGCACATTAATTAGCGGTGTAGCCGAAAAGCAACGTTTTCAGTTCTTTAGCAAAATTTATAAAAACATAGATAATTCATTCGAACGCATTAAGAATCTGTAAAAAACACTACATTTGTAATCCAATTTTTACAACATGATCGATTTAACAGGTATTATATCTATTTCAGGACAACCGGGTCTTTATAAAATTATTGCCCAGTCAAAAAACGGAATTATCATTGAGGGGCTTAGCGATAAAAAGCGCAGCAATATTTATTCTTCTACCAAAGTTTCTACATTGGCAGATATTGGGATGTATACAACAGGAGAAGATAAGCCTATCGAAGAAATCATCACAGCTATTTTCGAAAAGGAGAAAGGCGGACCTTGTGTTAATCACAAAGCCGACGACAAAGAAATTGAAGCCTACTTCAAATCAATTTTACCCGATTACGATAAGGAGCGTGTTTATGTAAGCAATATGCGTAAATTATTCAGCTGGTATACCATTCTTCAAACTACTGGTAATTTGAAAGAGAAAGAAGAAAAGAAAGATGCTGCTGAAGAAACAAAAGTGGTTAAAGCTGAAACAAAGAAAGTAGCAGCAAAAACAACAAAAGATACAGGCAAAAACGTTAAGACAAGCGCCGGCGTTAAGAAAGCAGCAGGTGTTCGTAAAACAGGATCAGCTTAATTTTAAGAATGAGATATATTAAAAATCCCGCTCAAAGGCGGGATTTTTTATTTGGTGTTGCTTAGAAAATCACCGACTACTTTTTCGGCTTTTGCTAATGCCGTTTCTAAATGCTCGTTCAAAATAAATGTGTCAAACAATTCAGCGGTTTTCAATTCTTTCTCTGCTTTTGCAACTCGACGCGCAATGCTTTCCGGACTGTCAGTGCTTCTCGACCGTAACCTTTCTTCCAATATTTTTATACTCGGAGGCATGACAAAAACAGCGAGTGCTTTATCTTTAAATTGACTTTTTAAATTTAATCCGCCCTCTACATCAATATCGAAAATCACGTTTTTTCCTGAGGCCCAAATACGCTCTACTTCGCTTTTGAGGGTACCGTAATACACACCGGCATATACTTCTTCCCATTCTAAAAACTCCCCGGCATCCACTTTTTTCTTGAATTCCTCGCCAGATAAATAATGGTAGTCTTTGCCGTTTTCTTCAACGCCGCGTTTAGGCCGACTGGTCGCAGAAATGGAAAAGGCTAATTTATCCGGCATTACTTTTAGTAAGTGTCTGACTATAGTGGTTTTACCAGATCCGGAGGGGGCTGAAAAAATAACCAGTTTTCCTGTTTCCATGCCCAAAGATACGCTAAAAAACAGCCCAATTGTTCAAAACCCCGATTATTGTTAAAAAAGTTTGTAACTCACGCTAAATGCGCTATATTTGCCCTCCCAATTTAAAAATTAATTAAAAACAAAGAACCCATGTATGCAATTGTAGAAATAGCCGGGCAACAGTTTAAAGTGGAACGTGGAAATAAAGTATACGTTCACCGCCTTGAGGCTAATGAGGGTGATAAATTGGAATTTGATCGCGTATTGTTAATTGACAACGGCGGTAAAATTTCAGTAGGTAACCCAACAGTAGATGGCGCTAAAGTAGCAGCCACTGTAATCGAGCACCGTAAAGGTGACAAAGTTTTCGTGTTTAAAAAGAAACGCCGTAAAGGTTACCAGAAATGGAACAACCACCGTCAATCTTTCACACAAATCTTAGTTCAAGGAATTTTAGGTAAGGGCGAGACTTTAAAAGACGAAATTAAAGTTGAGAAGAAAGCTAAAGTTGAAGCTCCTGCTAAAAAAACAAAAGAAGTAGCGGCTCCAAAAGCAGAAAAGAAAGCTCCTGCTAAAAAGGCTCCTGCTAAAAAAGCGGCTGCAAAGAAAACCGCAAAAAAATAAAAGATTAATAACCGAATATAGATTAGTAAATCTAAATTCTTAAAGTCTAAAAGAAATGGCACACAAAAAAGGCGAAGGTAAAGTAAAGAACGGTCGCGAATCACACAGCAAACGCTTAGGCGTTAAAATTTTCGGTGGCGAAACTTGTATCGCCGGAAACATCATCGTTCGTCAGCGCGGAACTAAGCACAATCCGGGCGAAAACGTAGGTATGGGTAAAGATCATACTTTGTTTGCGTTAACTGACGGTACTGTTGTTTTCAGAAAGAAAAGAAACGATAAATCGTACGTTTCGGTTGTTCCTGCGCAAGCATAAGAAAAACCCGAACGCTAATAATTATTATTAAAAGCCGCGAGGGTTTTCTCGCGGCTTTTTTATTTTTACACTCACAAACTATTTATGTTACAATTAAATTATATCCGCGACAGCAAAGACGAAGTTCTTAAACGCTTAGCTATTAAAAATTTTAAAGATGCAGAAAGCATCATTAATAAAGTTATTGAGTTAGACAACAACCGACGTGCAAAACAAAAAGACGGCGACACGGTTAAAGCGGAAGCGAATGCGATTGCTAAACAAATTGGTGAGTTAATGAAGAGCGGCCAAAAAGAAGAGGCCGAGAAACAAAAATCAAAAACTACAGAGTTAAAGCAAAAAGAAAAACAGCTGGACGAAGAATTAAAAGCGATTGAAGCAGAAATTCAAAAGCTGTTAGTGCAGGTTCCCAACACACCACATCTTTCTGTTCCGTTAGGAAAAACACCAGAAGACAACGCAGTTGTATTTGAGCACGGCGAAAAACCTAATCTTCCTGGCAACGCACTTCCTCATTGGGAGTTGGCAGCAAAATATAATTTAATTGATTTTGAATTAGGCGTAAAATTAACCGGCGCAGGATTTCCCGTATACAAGGGAAAAGGCGCACGTTTACAACGCGCTTTAATAAATTATTTTTTAGATAAAGCAACGTCGAATGGTTATCTTGAAATTCAGCCGCCTATTATGGTGAATGAAGATAGCGGTTATGGCACAGGACAATTACCCGATAAGGAAGGACAAATGTATCATGTGCAAATTGATAATTTATATTTGATTCCTACTGCTGAAGTTCCTATCACTAATATTTATCGTGATGTGATATTAAAGGAAAGTGATTTGCCGATAAAAAATTGTGGATATACACCATGTTTCAGAAGAGAAGCTGGGAGCTATGGGAAAGACGTTAGAGGATTAAATCGTTTGCATCAATTCGATAAGGTGGAGATTGTACAAATTGCACACCCGGATAAATCATACGAAACACTTGAGCAAATGCGCGAGTTCGTTGCGGGAATTTTGAAAGAACTTGAATTACCATTCCGCACATTAAAGTTATGTGGAGGAGATATGAGTTTTGCTTCTGCCTTAACATATGATATGGAAGTATGGAGCGCGGCACAACAGCGTTGGTTAGAGGTAAGCTCAGTTTCAAACTTCGAAACATTTCAAACCAATCGTTTAAAATGCCGTTACAAAGACGCTAATGGAAAAACACAATTAGCACATAGTTTAAACGGCAGCGCTTTGGCTTTACCTCGCATCGTGGCGTCATTATTAGAAAACAATCAAACACCGGAGGGAATTAAATTACCAAAGGCGCTGATTCCTTATGCGGGATTTGATACCATAAACTAATATGAGATTTTTGTTTTCAATACTTGTTCTGTTAACCGTTTTTACAAATTGCGGCCGCAGAAACATGTACGAAAAAGAAATTTCTACCATTGATAGCACAAAGGTTGTATTGCAGGTTAAGCTCAACGAATTGTTGCGCGCCGAAAAAAACATTGAGGTAAGCGCCTTCTCAAAGTTCGAAACCTATGAATCGTTTTTAAAATCCAACATTAAAGACACACTCAACAAACCCGAAGCGACAGCGATTCAATTGTTTCTGAATTCAGGAAAAACAATCAAGCAATTTAATTTATCAAAGGCTGAGTTAATAAAGCAAACAGAGTTGAGTATCGCCCAGCTTCAAAAGCTTTCACTCGATGCCAGAGAAAACAACATTCAGCAAAACGCGTTGCAATCATTTTATTCAACCGAAAAAAATCATGCGGAAGAATTAATTGGTGTTATTGAACAAAACATCAAAGCACTTAATTTAAGCATTAACAGTTATCGCAATAGCTTGCCGCGAACCGAAGAATATATTCGTATCATTAATAACGGCGCTCTGCCTACTGTAGTGGCCGACTCTCAAATCGACTAATGGCTATAGTATTCAACAACAATAATGACAAGTTCAAACTGAAGAAATCGGCTTTGATAAAAAAGTGGATTGAGCAAGTGGCCGCTAAGGAAAAAAGAACGGTTGGTGATTTAAGTTATGTTTTTATGAGTGACGAAGAGCTGCTGAAAATTAACCAGCAGTTTCTAAAACATAATACCTATACCGACATCATTACATTCGATTATTCTGAAAACAAAAAAATTAGTGGCGAAATTTTTATTAGTGTTGATAGAGTAGAGGAGAACGCCAAAAAAATGGGGACTACTTTTGAAGACGAAATTCATCGCGTGATCATTCATGGGGTTTTACACCTCTGCGGCTATAAAGACAAAACCAAAATCGATTCAGATAATATGCGCAAGCAAGAAGACAAGGCGCTGCGTGTTTTTAACGCACTCACAAATGAGTGAGCGTTCTTGTTTTTGAATCTAATTATTTTACATTTGTTTTTCTCAAACACTAACAAATGAAAAAACTCTTTACTTTTTTACTTTCATCTTTTTTTGTTCTTGAATCCTTCGCGCAATCCAGCGCCGATGCCGCGGTTCAAATTAATGCAACCGTTCAAACATCAACACCACAAATAACTTTGAATTGGGTAGGGAATGCCACTACAACATCGTATCAGATTTTTCGCAAGTTAAAAACAGCCACCTCTTGGGGCGCCGCCTTGGCCACGCTTACCGGAACAGTTAACCAGTATGTCGACAATACGGTTAGTGTAGGAACTAATTACGAATACCGCATCATCCGTTCAGGAAGCGGCTATACCGGTTACGGATATATCAATTCAGGAATTAATGTTCCTGTTACAGAGTATCGCGGGAAATTAATATTATTAGTGGATAGTACATTTATTACTTCGCTCAATACAGAACTAAAGCGCTTACAAGAAGATTTGGAAGGAGATGGCTGGGACGTGTTACGACATAACGTACTGCGCACTGCTACTCCGCAACATGTCCGTTCTTTTGTTCAGGCGGATTATACCCTTGATCCCACGAACACAAAAGCTGTTTTTATTGTAGGACACGTTCCTGTGCCTTATAGCGGAAATATTAATCCGGATGGTCATCCCGATCATTTGGGAGCTTGGCCAACGGATACGTATTACGCGGATGTTAATGGTGTGTGGACCGATGTATCCGTAACATCAACAACTGCATCCCCGGCGCGCACACAAAATAATCCTGCCGATGGAAAGTTTGATCAAAGCGTTATTCCTAGCGATTTAGAGCTACAGGTTGGTCGCGCAGATTTTGCTAATCTCACTACTTTTACACTTACCGAAACACAACTTTTAAAAAACTATCTTGATAAAGACCACGACTATCGTAAAAAAGTTTTTACTGTGGTGAAACGCGCTGTTATTGATGATAATTTCGGATACTTTAGCGGAGAAGCTTTTGCGGCGAGTGGTTATAAAAATGCTGCGTGTATGGTGCCAACATCAAGCATTACAGCGGCCGATTATTTTACAAGCATGACTGGAAATAATTATCAATGGTCGTATGGTTGCGGCGGCGGAACTTATACCAGCGCTTCAGGTATCGGAAACACATCAAATTTTTCTACAGCTAATTTACAAGGTGTGTTCACCATGTTGTTTGGTTCGTACTTTGGAGACTGGGATTCGCAAGATAATTTTTTACGCGCCGCTCTAGCACAAGGAAAAATTTTGACTAACGTTTGGTCGGGTCGTGTTCATTACCAATTACACCATATGGGACTTGGTGAAAATATTGGATATGGTGTTAAGTTAACACAAAACAGTATTGGCTCTTTGTATTTCAGCAGTCCAACCGGAATTACCGGACGCTGGATTCATCATGGATTAATGGGCGACCCAACATTGCGCAACGACATAGTGGCGCCGGTTTCTAATGTAGTGGCTACAAAAGTTGGGAACAATTGTAATATTTCCTGGACAGCATCGCCTGAACCGGGCGTATTGGGGTACAACATTTATATGAAGAACGACACTAACACGAATTATGTAAAAATTAATTCAGCTCTAATTGCAGGCACAACTTATACCGATAATTGTCTTTTATATAAAGGAATTTATAAATACATGGTGCGAGCTTATAAATTAGAGACTACGCCCAGCGGTTCGTATTATAACATGAGTGAAGGAATTGCTGATACAGCCAACAGCACTAACGGCATGAAAGCCTATGCTTCGTTTAGTTTATCGGTGAGCGGAACAACGGTTAACGTAACCAATCTTTCCGTAAATACCACCGCGAACAACTGGAATTTTGGAGATGGAGGAACGTCTACAAGTGTAAACGCTGCACACACCTATACTGCAAACGGTTCTTATACCATTACATTAATCAGCAGCAACAGTTGTAATAGCGATACGGCGAAGCTGGTAGTTAATATAATTTCCGCATCCATCAATGAATTAAATTCAATTAGCGCAACTGTTTATCCAAATCCTAGTAACGGAAAAATTACTGTAATATTAAACAACAGAGACAACGAGGCGTATGAGGCAACAGTTTATAATCAGGAAGGAAAATTAATACAGCGCAAATTAAATGTAAGAGATCGGATTGATTTTGACTTATCAAGTGAAGCATCCGGATTATATTTCTTGCAATTGAGAAACGAAAAAGGAGTGTACTCCCAAAAATTCGTCATTGAGTAATCCCGTAAACAGGGTAGTACTATCTTAAAATAAATCCCGTATTTTCGTGAAGAATGCGGGATTTTTTTATTTATATATTTTTAGGTTTAGCTTTTGTTTCGTTCGGACAAAAAACAAAATATACACACGCCGACTCCATTAAAGGTAAGATTACAAAAGAGCGAGAGTGGTGGAACGTACTGCATTATGATTTAAACGTTTCTTTTAATCCTTCTGACAGCAGCATTAGGGGACGAAATAAAATTACGTTTAGAGCATTAACGTCAGGAAAAACACTGCAAATCGATTTGCAGGCACCAATGGTGTTAGATAGTGTTTTACAGGCAGGAAAAAAATGTGTTTGGAAAAAAGATGGAGATGCTTATTTCGTTGAGTTGAACGTAGCCATTGACAAATCTATCACCGAAAACATCATTACGTATTTTCATGGCAAGCCGCATGTTGCAAAAATTCCACCATGGGACGGCGGTCTTATATGGAAAAAAGACAAGAACAAGAATCCGTGGATTTCGATTGCGTGTCAGGGCATGGCCGGAAGCGTTTGGTTTCCTTGCAAAGATCATATGTATGATGAACCCGACAGCACACGCTTTACAATTGAAAATGTTCCTGAAGGACTTGTTGCTGTTTCTAACGGTCGGCTTAAAGCGGCAAACGAAAACAGTAACGGAAGCGCAAGTTATATTTGGGAAGTTAAAAACCCTATCAACAATTATAACATCATTCCTTATATTGGAAAGTACGTGTATTTTAGTGATACCATATTGGGCGAGAAGGGCGAACTAAAGTTAAACTACTGGGTATTGGATTACAACCTGGAAAAAGCCAAGCAACAATTTAAGCAAACGAAAAGCATGCTGCATTGTTTCGAGTATTGGTTTGGTCCTTATCCTTTTTATGAAGACGAGTATAAACTAGTGGAGGCGCCCCATTTGGGAATGGAACATCAAAGCGCTGTAGCCTATGGAAACGGTTACGTAAATGGATATATGGGGCGCGATTTATCCTTAACGGGATGGGGACTTAAATGGGATTTTATTATTGTACACGAATCCGGGCACGAATGGTTTGGAAATAATATTTCGGTAAAAGATGTCGCAGATAATTGGGTACACGAAGGCTTTACAGCGTACTCCGAAAATTTATATACCGAATATTTGTTTGGAAAAAAAGCCGGGGCAGAATATGTAATCGGAACACGTAAAAGCGTAATGAACGACAAGCCTGTTATTGGCGATTACGAAGTAAATAATGATGGTTCCGGAGACAAATATTATAAAGCCTCTAACATGCTACATACAATTCGTTATATTCTTAATAACGATTCAATATGGCGGGCTTTTTTGCGCGACATCAATAAAACATTCTATCACCAAACCGTTAGTTCCAAACAAGTAGAAGAGTTTATGATTTCATATTTGAAGTTGGATTTACAAAAGGTGTTTGATCAATATCTTCGCACGACACAAATTCCGGTTCTTCAGTATAAATTAAAAAAGGGAAAACTAAGTTATCGTTGGGCAAATTGCGTGGAAGGGTTTAACATGCCGCTCAGAATTAATACTTCCAAAGGAAGTTTAATGCTCAAACCCACCACTCAGTTTCAGGACGTGAAAATTAAATCTACGGCTTTTGGTCCGGATGAAAATTATTATATAGAAATGGCGAAGATTAATTAATTATCTTTGAACCCCTATGGCAAATACAAATAAGAAAGCGATACTGTTTATTTTCATTACACTTTTGGTTGATTGTACAGGAATCGGAATAATCATTCCGGTGGTTCCTTCCTTAATACAACAACTAACAGGCTCCAATGTTAGTGAGGCGGCGACTTATGGCGGGTGGTTAACCTTTGCTTATGCCATTATGCAATTTATTTTCTCTCCTGTTTTGGGGGGGCTTAGCGACCGTTATGGAAGAAGACCGGTGCTTTTAATTTCCTTATTAGGATTAGGAATTGATTACCTCTTTTTATTTTTTGCTCCGGATTTGTGGTGGTTATTTGTTGGACGAATAATCGCAGGTATTTGCGGGGCAAGCTTCACAACAGCTTCAGCCTATATTGCAGACATAAGCACAGAAGAAAATCGTGCACAAAATTTCGGAATGATTGGAGCGGCTTTTGGATTAGGATTTATAGTAGGACCATTATTAGGAAGTTTGTTCAGTAGTTTCGGTGTTCGCGTTCCGTTTTTAGCAGCAGCAGCATTGTCACTTTTAAATTGGGCTTATGGATATTTTATTTTACCTGAATCCTTATCTAAAGAAAACAGACGTCCCTTCGATTGGAAACGTGCCAACCCTTTAGGTTCATTACTGCATTTAAAAAAGTATCCGGCCATATTAGGTTTAATCCTGGCAATGGTATTAATATATATAGCCGGTCATGCCGCTCAATCAACCTGGACATTTTTTACCATTGAACGCTTTCACTGGAACGAGCAATGGATAGGATATTCTATTGCGTTTGTAGGTGTAACCGTTGCGCTTGTTCAAGGAGGATTGATTAGATACACTACAAAAATTTTGGGCACTAACAAGTCTGTTATTGTTGGATTGCTCTTTTACGTTATTGGGTTTACTTTATTTGCCTTTGCTTCACAAGGCTGGATGATGTTTGTGTTTATGATTCCGTATGCTTTAGGTGGTATTGCGGGTCCGGCACTTCAAGGGTTAATGACCGGGCACGTTCCTTCTAATGAACAAGGCGAACTGCAAGGTGCTATTACAAGCTTAGTAAGTTTAACATCCATTGTTGGTCCTTTATTAATGACGAGTCTGTTTTCGTTTTTTACCGCACAAGGCGCGCCATTTTATTTTCCCGGTGCTCCTTTTATGATGGGTGCCGTATTGTCTTTGTTAAGTGTTTTTATAACGGTTGGCGCCTTACGTAAATTTGCTGTAAAATAATTGTTAGATTTTCTTTGTTGTAAATTTTGTGTTAAACACAAATGATATTGTCTTGACTTCTTATTTACACTGTATTCAAATGGTGTGCCAATAAGTAATAAACAGGTAATTTTGATTTAAAGCCCAAACATCATTGCACAAGTAGTTTTGTCAAAAAACTTCTAACAATGAAATCAAATTTACACAAATCAATTTTAAGCCTCGGCATCATTTGCGCAGGCGTATTAAATGCACAAACAACAGTAACCGGACCAAGCAGTACTCAATCGCCGTATTTGCTTCCTTCTACTCCTAACACAACTATTACATCTATCATGACCGCAACGAATGTGGTTGGAACTTATACCGTGGCAGGATTAATGGATGGAATGGGCGCATACGATAACGGCGACGGAACCTTTACTGCTTTAATTAATCATGAAATCGGAAACACCGTAGGATCTGTTAGAGCGCATGGTCATATAGGGGCTTTTGTTTCTAAGTGGGTAATCAATAAATCAAATTTGTCTGTTGTTAGTGGCAGCGATTTAATTCAAGGCCTTCAGTTGTGGAATGGTACGTCTTATACATTATACAACGCCAGCAACACTTCTACGTTGGCTCAAATTGGGAGATTGTGTTCGGCTGATTTACCTGCACAAACCGCTTTTTATAATAGCGCTACATCTAAAGGAACACAAAATAAAATCTTTTTAAGTGGAGAAGAAGTGGGTAACGAAGGAAGATGTTTTGCACATGTTGTAAGTGGACCTGATGCGGGGACATCATATCAGCTGCCTTATTTAGGCCGGTTCTCTTGGGAAAACGCCTTAGCATCACCCGTAGCACAAGATAAAACGATTGTTGTTGGTTTAGATGATTCTTCTCCGGGACAAGTTTATGTTTATATCGGGAATAAAACGAACACAGGATTAGATATTGATAAAGCAGGATTAACAGGAGGAACTCTTTACGGAGTTGCTGTAACAGGAATGCCGGTAGAAACATCAACAATGGTTATTCCTACTAACACTACATTTTCTTTGGTTAGTTTGGGTAACGTTTCAGCTGTTTCAGGCTCAACACTCAATGCAAATAGCATCAGCTCTAATGTAACAAACTTTCTTCGTCCCGAAGATGGTGCATGGGATCCTTCAGCACCAAATGATTTTTATTTTGTTACGACCAATGGTTTCGGAAATCCAAGCAGAATGTATCGTTTGCGTTTTAATAATATTAATACCCCTGAGAATGGCGGAACAATAACCGCAGTGCTTGATGGTACTGAAGGACAGCAAATGATGGATAACCTGTGTATGGACGGAAACGGACACGTATTAATTCAGGAAGACCCGGGAAACCAAGCGCACGTAGCAAAAATTTGGGAATATAACGTTGCGACAGACGCCTTAACACAATTAGCAACTCACGACGCTACGCGCTTTGTTACAGGCGGAACAAATTTTTTAACGCAAGATGAAGAATCATCTGGAATTATTGATATGAATTCAATATTAGGACCTGGATGGTTTTTATTTGTTGATCAGGCACATTATTCTATTCCCGCTCCTGTTATGGAAGGCGGACAGCTTTTAGCTCTGTATAAGCCGGCATTGGCAACAGGAATAGCATCTAAGGAAAATGCTAATTCTTCGTTTAACTTGTACCCAAACCCTGCAGCAGACATTGTTACTATTGCATTAAATATAAGTCAACCTGAGCTTGCAAGCATTAAAGTGAAAGATGTTTCCGGACGCGTGATAGTTGAATTACAAAGCAAATCGTCAGAAAATGTTCTTAATATTAATACGGTTGATTTTTCAAACGGAATTTACATGGTTGAGGTAACGGCCGGAGATTTCATTATGCAGAAGAAACTGGTTGTTACACATTAATAAAGCAATTTCTTTTTTTGAGCCGACCCCTAAAAAGGTCGGTTTTTTTATACCCTTTTTAAGGTATACACCCCAAGAAACCCAACAAGCATCTCTCAAAATACCTCGTTTTAGGTATTGGGTAACGAGCGCTCTAAAAATACTTTTGTGACGTAAATTAATTATAATGAAGTCACGCAATATTTTTACCCTTTTTCTGATCTCTTTTAGTACTGTATCTGTTTTCTCGCAAGAAGACAGTGTAAAAACACTTAATCTTCCTGAAATCGAAATCAACCAAAAGCCTCTTAAAAATGAAATTGAACGAATGCCTGAAGTATTAGGCACATCAATTTATGCAGGAAAAAAGAACGAGGTTATTAAACTGGGAAACATTGACGCTGATTTATCTGTAAACAATTCACGTCAGGTTTTTGGAAAGGTGCCCGGTGTTACGGTGTGGGAAAATGATGGGTCAGGAATTCAAGTGGGTGTTTCAACAAGAGGATTAAGCCCTAATCGCTCTTGGGAATTTAACATCCGTCAAAACGGAGCCGACATAAGCGGTGAAACGTTTGGATATCCTGAAGCATATTATAGCCCGCCTTTAGAAGGAGTAGAACGCATTGAAGTAATTCGCGGCGCTGCATCTTTACAATATGGCCCGCAATTTGGAGGCTTATTAAACTATGTAATGAAAAAGGGTAACGCGTACAAGCCTTTGGTTTTTGAAACTCAACAAACATTTGGAACATACGGATTATTTAATTCATACAACGCGTTAGGCGGAACGTATAAAAAAGTTTCTTATTATGCTTTTTTTCATCATCGTGGAGCTGATAGTTGGAGGGATAACAACCGTTATACAATCAATGCCGGTTATGCGGCCATTAATTATTCCGTTACTTCTAAACTTAATATCGGAATTCAATATACGCGCAGTAGTTATTTAAGTCAGCAACCTGGCGGACTAACCGACTCGTTATTTAATGTTGATGCACAGCAATCTTTCCGTAAACGTAATTGGACTTCAGCGCCATGGAATGTGGCGACAGTTTATGCTGACTATAATATTTCAGAGAATACAAAATTGAACATTAAATTATTTGGGGTGTTAGCCGAGAGAACAAATGTTGGATTTGTAAGAGCCATTAATATAGCTGATACATTTAATACAAGCATAAAATCTTTTAATCCTCGCCAGGTAGACAGAGATTATTACAGCAATTATGGAGGAGAAATTCGTTTTTTACAAATGTATAACTTGATGAAACAGAAGAGCGCATTAGCAGCCGGCGTACGTGTTTATCAAGGAAATATTTTACGACGTCAGCTGGGCGTAGGAACCACTGGAGATGATTACGACGTAACCATTGCTTCACAATCTAATGGAAAAGATTTTTCTAAAGAATATAATTATAACACTGACAACATAGCTTTCTTTTTAGAAAACATGTTTAAAATCGGAAAGCGTTTGAGCATCACTCCCGGTGTTCGTTACGAAATTATTAATTCATCTGCCAAAGGATATTTAAACACAAGTGCTACCGGAACTTTTACGCCTGTTAGTGAAAACAGAAATGTTGTTTTATTTGGAGCAGGAGCAGAATTTCAGACAACAAGTACAACAAATTTGTACGCGAATTTTAGTCAGTCATATCGCCCGGTTACATATTCTGAATTAACCCCTTCTGGAACAACAGATGTAGTTGATCCAAACTTAAAGGACGCAAGCGGATATAACATTGACGGTGGCTTCAGAGGGAAAATTAAGGATTACTTGAGTTTTGACATTGGAGGGTTTTATTTACTCTACGATAATAGAATAGGCACAATTACTCAAAATGGTTTACCGTTTAAGACAAATATTGGTACATCTGTTAGTCAGGGAGCGGAGGGCTTCGTTGAAATTGATCCAATTCGTGCGTTTACTGCAAACTCTCCTGTTGGATACATCACGTTGTATGCTTCATACGCGTATGTAGACGCGAAGTATACCCGTTGGGATAACCCTGCTATTGCAAACGATCCTGCAAAATCAATTGTTGGTAAACGTGTTGAGTACGCGCCACAGAATATTGGACGTTATGGAGCAACATATATTTATAAGAATATCTCTGCTACATTTCAGTTAAGTCAAGTTAGTGAGGTTTATTCTGATGCAGCGAACACTGAAAAATATAATCACGCAGCAACTGTAGGTGTTGTGCCGGCTTATATGGTAATGGATGCATCGTTAACAGTATTGTTTGCAAAAAAATACAACTTAAAAGCCGGGGTGAATAACCTAAGCGATGAAAAATATTTTACCCGTCGTGCAGGAGGATACCCTGGCCCGGGCATTATGCCGGCTAATGGAAGAACTATCTTCGTGAGTATTGGCGCAAAGATTTAATTTTTGCAAGCACAACCGGGTTTGTTACAACTCACCATTATTTTTTCGGCTACTTTTGAGGAAAGCACGGCATTCTCTCCATTTTTATATTTTACTTTTACAGAACCATCAAATAAAAATATTTTTTCTACACTCAACTTTTCATTAAGCCCTATTTTTAAATCGGTTAAATAATTCAAGAACTCAGCGCTGTCTTCATTTACGCCAAGCACTGTGCATTTACAACCTTCTACACTATTTAACAACGGGCGCCGTATACTTACCGGTAGCTTACCGCTTTTATCTGGTATTGGATCTCCGTGCGGATCAAACTTCGGCTCGCCGCTCAGCGTGTAAATTCTGTCAATCAATTTTTCGGAATTTACATTTTGTAATTGCTCCGCCATTTCGTGAACTTCATTCCAACCAAACTTACACACCTTGTGCAAAAAGGTTTCCCAAATCCTGTGTTTGCGGATAACGCTTAATGCCTCTTTCTCTCCATTACGCGTAAGTTGCGCGCCTTCAATCTTAGTGTATGTAATAAGTTTTTCTTTTACCAAAACCTGAAGCCTTTCGAGAACGGTTGGCGGTTTTAAATCGAGATAATAAGCCAAATCACTCAGACTAACTTTATTGTTTTTTTCGGTGTGACTAATGGCATAAATGGCTCGTAAATATTTTTGGTCGGATGTCTTTAACATGGCACAAAGATACCAAAATTAGGTATACCTAATAATAAAATTAGGTTCTTTGTATTTTTGCAATGTGAGTTTAAGAGCACTAATATTCCTTTTATTACCCTTTTTGTCTTTTGGTCAGAAGCTAAAAGACACACTGGAAAGCAATTCTGTAGAAGAGGTTGTTATTACCGGCACGCTAAAGGAAATTAGTAAAGACGATAGCCCGGTAAATATCGACATTATTACGCCTAAACTTTTCCAGAAAACAGCCACACCTAATTTGTTTGAGGCTACTTCATTAGTCAACGGAGTAAAACCACAAATTAATTGTAATGTGTGTAATACCGGCGATATTCATATAAACGGAATGGAGGGTCCGTATACACTTATTTTAATTGACGGGATGCCTATTGTTAGCGGACTGTCCTCAGTATATGGTTTAATGGGAATTCCGGCAAGTATGATTGAGCGATTGGAAATTGCAAAAGGTCCGGCCGGTGCGCTTTACGGTTCGGAAGCGATGGGAGGAACAATAAATTTAATTACCAAAAACGCATCGCTTGCACCAAAGTTTTATGCCGATTATTTCGGAACTTCTTATCTCGAAAACAATTTAGACATTAGCACCAAATTAAAATTGGGAAATAAAGCGAGCTGGCTAATCGGCGCCAATGCCTATTGGTACGATACACCTTCCGACATTAACAACGATGGCTTTACCGATGTGACGTTGCAAAAACGTATCTCCGGTTTTAATAAAATTAATTTTAACAGGAAAGAAAATCGCGAAGCAAGCATTGCCGCTCGGTATGTTTATGAAGACCGTTGGGGCGGACAAATGAATTGGGATAAAAACTTCAGAGGAGGTGACAGTATTTACGGAGAAAGTATTTTCACCAATCGCGCTGAGGTAATTGCAAAATATCAATGGCCGGTTAACGATAGAATTATTACGCAACTATCCTATAATTTACATGATCAGGATTCTTATTACGGTACCACACCATTTATGGCGTTTCAGTCAACGGCGTTTGCGCAAACCTACTGGAATAAGTCAGTAGGAAGAAAGAAGCGCCATGATATGTTAATCGGACTCGCTTATAAAAATTTATGGTATGATGACAGTACACCAATAACAGAAGTAAACGAACAATCGCACACAGCAGGTTTATTTCTTCAAGACGAAATCACGTTAGATTCCCTTAGTAAACACAAACTATTGTTAGGATTCAGGGGCGACTATAACAACGTGTATAATTTTATTCCCTCTCCGCGCATCGCGTATAAGTGGGCACCGTCATATAAATTTATTTTTCGTTTAAATGCAGGTACCGGATTCAGAATTGTAAATGTGTTTACCGAAGATCACGCCGCATTAACAGGCGCGCGCAAAGTGGAGTTCGTAGATAAAATCAAACCGGAACAATCCTATAACACAACGCTTAATTTTATTTATAAAATGAAGGTGAGCGCAGCTTCTATGATTGTTTGGGACGCTTCTGTTTTTTATTATTACTTTACGAATAAAATTGTAGCTAACTACGATTTAAATCCCGATAAAGTAATTTACAACAATCTCACCGGTTACGCGTATTCACAAGGCGCATCATTAAATGCATCGTTGGCTAGTCCGGGAAATTTTAAGTTTAATATTGGTGCAACGTATTCAGATGTTCAAAACATCAACAAAGATTCAAGCGGCAAACAAGTGGCATCGTGGCAACTGCAATCACCGCGATGGAGTGGAAATATTATCATAGGATACAATATTCCAAAACACAATGTAAAGTTGGATATCACCGGAAATTGGTATGGTCCGCAGCGTTTACCGATTTTACCAAAAGATTACCGACCACAATACTCGCCGTGGTTTTGTTTACTCAACGCGCAAGTATCAAAAACAGTAAAGGATAAATTTGAAGTTTATGTCGGAGCCAAGAATATTTTAAATTTTATTCCTCAAAATCCAATCATGCGGCCTCAAGATCCTTTTGATAAATCAGCGAATGATGCAAGCACAAATCCAAATGGCTATACGTTCGATCCTTCATACAATTACGCGCCTATACAAGGTTTACGTTTTTACGTTGGTTTTCGTTTAACACTTAATTAGTGTCTTCTGCCACCACCTCCGCCACCGGATGGCCGTTGAGCAGGAACTCCGCCGCCTTTAGGAGGTGCCATTTTAACAGGAGGAGGTTTCGGATTTGATTTTGGCATCATCGGTTGCTTCTGAGGTGCTGGCTTAACAGGAACGTTACTTCCCGGGTTTACTTGCTTTACAGGACCGTTTGGTTTACCTGGATGCGGGGCATTAAATCCTGGGTTAGGTCTACCGACCGTAGGTTTACCTAAATCAGGTCGGCTGTAAGTGTTTTTGAAAGTTCCTGTATTTTTTCTTTCCATGTAATTAGCGGAAACCGAACGGCGTTCTTCGTAATATTTCGGATAAGTTTTAGAATAGCAAAACGGTGCAGGATGATAATAGTAATGATGGTGATAGAAATGGTGATGATGATAATGCCAATAATAGTTGTGCCAAAATAATGGTTTCCACGGATTCCACCATCCCGGATAGTAACCCCAGTACCAAGGCGAAGCATATACAACATAAGCCGGAGAATAAATATGATGAACAATCACCCATTGATTAACCGGAGGAACAGGCTTAGTATCTTCTTCTGATTTGTTGGAGTTATCTGAATTGTAATAATTATTTACGGTGTTGTTGATGATAACGGTTTTGCCGTCAGCCGAAACAGTAGTATCGGAGGTTTTATTGCTTTTAGCAGGAGCAGCTTGTGCAGAGTTCTTCTTTCCTGCATTATCATCGTTCGGCTCTATAATATAATCTTTACCGTATAGTTCGGGGTCACCAACTACTTGAACTTTTGTTTTTCCATTTGCGTCTTTGTCAACTGTAATTACAGCAAGATCTTGTTTTTCTGTTTTACTTACATCAACCTGTAAAGTTATCAAATGTGAGTCGCCCTCTTTACTATCCAGAATTTTTATATAGTCTGTTTTGTCGTCATTATTCAAATCCAAATTATTGATTTTGGAATCCTCTGCATTTAATGTTTTTTCAAAAGCCTCAAGAGTTGGCGATTCACGGAAAACATCCAACACCGCGTAGAGGTTTAAATTGTCACCGGGCAAACCTAAAGAGTCACCGGGCTGTTTGGTTTGTGATACTGCATTAATAACCGGCAGTAAAAACAGAAACGCAATTACTTTTTTCATAGAATTACTTTGTTAAGTAAAGATAAATCAATGAGCTTCCTGAATTTGTTAAGAAATGTAATAATTGACCAAAATCAGATAAGTGGTAAGCTTTTTACCATAATTGGTAATCAAGAACAGTGTTTTCCATGCGGTATGTTGGGGTTTGTTTTCCCCCTGAGAGATTGTTTACTTCTTCCGCGACATACTTTTGCAGCTCACTTAATACTACTTTCTTATCATGATTTAAATCAGCCTTAAAATTGTTTAAGCCTTCCAACACACAATGTGTAAATAATCCGTTCTTCCATTTCTCTCCTTCAAAAGCAGCTTCTGTTCCTCCGGCTGATGAGATAATTGTAGCGCCTGAATTTTGTCTTAAGTCGGAGAAAATGGCTTTCGACATTTCCATGGCTGTAGTTTGTGTAAAAGCTTTTCCTGCAATACGCACATCGCGTCCGTCTTTATTTTTCTTTTCTTCTCCACCTTCCTCATTAAAGATATCTTCATCAACCTCTCCGCTAAAACAAGCATCAATAAACATTAATTTTCTGATTGGTTTCATTTTGGTAAATAATTTTTCGAATTCTTTAAACGCAACCGAATTAATTTTCGGATCAGAAAAATCAGTATAATAAGTAGGAAAGTAATAGCTTAAATCTTCGTCTAAATAACCATGTCCCGCAAAAAACACCATCACCACATCATTAATGTTGGCTTTATCAAAAAACGTTTTTAATTGCTTCACAGAATCGGTTGTAAAAGATTGATTAAATAGTTTTTTGATTTCTATTTTACCAAACGACTTTGAATTACTCATCATGTTGGCCATATCGCTGGCATCTTTTACGGCGTAAGACAAATCAAAATCAGTATTCTTAAATTTTTCGGAGGCTACCACAACCATGTAAAGATTAGGCTTCACTTCTTTGGTATTATTGTAGAGTCTTACTGTACGCGGACTCTCCAATCCGTTTTCATCGCGGGCAATAAATTCAAACCGATTGATACCGGAGGCCGTTTCCAATGAAATTGTTTTTTCATAGTGAGATGCCGAGGACTCATTGATGCTTTCAATAAACACCTGCGTGCCGTTGTTCAGCACAGCAATTTGTTTCAACTTACCTAGCCCTTTATTTAAACTAATCGAAAAATTAATTTTACCCGCACTCTCTTCGTTAAGATTTATGTATTGAAAATCGGGATGTGCCGTGAAATTAATTTTACTTCCGGGAGCAATCCCTAAAACTTTCATACGCTTGGTGTATGCTGTTTCATAAGCCTTAATTAAAGCACTATCACCGCAGCCGAAGGAACGAAGTACTTGATGCGGCTGATTTAAGTAAGCATCGAACTGTTCAAAGCTGAACATTTCACTTTTATATTTAAAGCGCATGTTTTTAATAAAATCTTTAGAGCCCATGTAGTGTAATTCCGGAGTAATTATAAAGTAATTATCATTTAATGCGTTCGCAATTTGTCCGATTACTTTTTTGTTTTTAAGATCGATGAATGTTGCCAGGGAGGTTGACATTCCGGTTACAATCACTTTATCTTGTTCTTCAATAAAAAAACATTTTGGCATTAAAATATTGCTTTCACTTAAATCATACACCTCTTCGGCATTGCTGTTATAAATTTTAAATTGCTTGCCAAGAGCATCACTCAAGGCAAAGAACTTTCCGTTTTCGCTCGTAGCATGAAAAGGAATAATGTCAGGGGTTTTCGCAAGAGTTTTTGTAAATAACTCTTTTCCGCTTTCAGTTTCGTATTCGGAGTAAACAGTTTCTTTATACTCACTGTTGTAATTGGCAATGTCGTATTTGATATACCAAATGCCAATTTTTTTACCGCCTTCTTTTAAAAGAAAATCATATGGATAATACGACTCTGCGTAATCACGAACGATTTTTTTGCTAACCATATCTATTTTTACAATAGCATTGGTGGGCACTTCGCTTTCATAACCATTAAAGTTTTTCTTTTTATTGATTTGGGCTGAGGTATAAATAGATTTATTATCCGGACTAATTATAACAGGCGCCGTCATCGACCAGGTCTGGCTTTCAAATTCAGTAGCTTTTGTTTTACGATTAATGATTTTGTAATTACCTGAGCCGGGAACAAACACCAGGTCTTTAGTAAATGAAATGATTTTATAAATGTTGTTAGCGGCCAGAGAAAACATACCCTCGTATTTTTCTTCCGCCATTGTTTTTAAATTAATAATATGCAAAGAGGTAAAATCAGCATAATAGAACTCTCCATTTTTAAATCCGCTTGTAGAAGCGGTGATATTTTTTTTGATGGTCCGCGTATATTTTTTCTTCGCAATATTGTAGATGTTGAGATTAAAATTTGGATAGGCCTTTCCTGAATTCACAACAATTTCAGAATCGTTGAGAAAAAACAAACCATATACAAGAGAAGTGTCGTTATTGCTGATGTCTTTTATCTCGGCGTATTTACTAAAGTTATTTAAGTCCCAAAGATTTGCTGTGTTAAAGCCTTTGGTGTATAACCAATGTTTGTTCGGGCTTACATCCGCAACGTAAATGGGATTATCCATTGCGGCGCGTTCAGAAATAATTTGCATGTTATCAGGTCGGTACACGCGCAATGCTTTGTAAGATGTAAATCCATTCGTAATAAGACGACGACCTTCAGAGGAAAACTTCAGATTAGTAAAAATGCCTTCAGTTGTTTTTACTAATGTTTTTTTCGGCATGTCAACAAACTTGATGCCTTTCATGGTAAGGCAAACTAACTGAGAGGTGCCTGGCCATAGGTCCATATCATAAATATAATCGTCAGCCAGTGTCTTTTCATCAACATTAGTGCTCAGTGCCCTGGGCTTCCGTAAATATTGTTGTTGAGTTGTGTTGTAGTAGGCCGTGTATTTTTTTGGCATCATAACTTCATAAACAACTTTATTGTTCGTTAAATTAAGCGCAAAAAAATTATCTGATGTCGCACACATCAAAAGGGAATCTCTGATTTTATATTTACTGACGCTTCCTATATCTTCAATAACAGTTGTTGTTTGGGTTAAATTACTTAATGATTGTTTTATAATGGACGTTACCGTTCCGGATGATTTTGCTAAGATGGCTTCCTCTCCTTTGATGTATGGAGCAGCATGATACATATAATCGGCTACAGGAAACGCATGAGAGCTTACCGCCTTTTTATTTTCAAAATCGTAGATAAGCGTAAAGGTGCCAACACTTACATAAATTAGATTTCCTTTCCCTGTAAAGAAACAACCGCTAATGTGAAGAGCACCATAGTACTCGCTGTTTGGAAGTCCTTTTATTAATTCGGCACTATTGGTTTTGAAAACAGTTTGAAGCTTTTGGTCTTTAAATGAAAAAATGACAAGCTCGTTGTTGGCGCAAACCATCAGCAAATCACCTGTACGATTAATGGATAAGTTTTTTGCAAGATAGGGCAGATCAATTTCATCAATAACCTCGGATGTTTCTGTATTAAATATTGTAAGAGCATTGGAGCATACCGCAAAGTTCTTTTCACCGGGCAGAAACTGAACAAAATCAAAATAGCTATAACCAAAATCCTTCGGAATTATAATTTTTATATCCTTTAATTGAGAAAAGGCAAATAAAGGAACTAGAAATAGTAAAAGGAATAATTTCCGCATAATGTAAAAGTATCAAATAATTTTTATCTTTAATCTATGTTAAAACGCATCTGTTATTTACTTTTATTTCTTCCGTTTTTCTTAAGGGCTCAGTATCCCGCTCAACCCTCTAATTATGTAACAGATGAGGCCGGCGTAATGAATGCAGAACAGCAAAACGAGTTGAACGCTAAGTTACGCGCATTTGAAGACAGTACGAGCAATCAGATATTTGTATACGTCACTGCCAGTTTAAACGGCGCCGATTTACAGAGTCTCTCGCAAGAAATATTTCACAATTGGAAAATAGGCAAAGAGGGTAAAAACAACGGTGTGCTTATAGCGGTTTTTGTTGACGACCGAAAATTCAGAATACAAACAGGATACGGGATGGAGGGCGTATTACCGGATTTATTAACGAAGCGCATCCAAGACGAGTACATGCGTCCGTATTTTAAAGAAAAGGATTATTACTCCGGCATCAACGCAGGGATTGACCAACTTATTTACTATAGTAAACACGAATATAAGCCT
>CAYQDP010000002.1:0-29923 GCA_964416235.1 uncultured Flavobacteriaceae bacterium
ATCTTAAATATATCCGCAGTTTGTTTAGTGAAAAGGATAAAGAACACAAGCAACTTAACGAAATGGTAGAAAGCCAAAAATTAGTGGTTTGTCCTTTAGCTTACATACGCGGAAGAAGCCTTAGTAATGTATTTTTCATTGTGGATGAAGCACAAAACCTAACGCCACACGAGGTAAAAACAATCATTACGCGCGCCGGCGAAAACACTAAAATTGTTTTTACAGGAGATATTTATCAAATCGATACACCGTATCTCGATGCACAAAGTAACGGCTTAAGCTATCTGATTGAAAAAGTAAAAGGCCAACCACTTTATGCCCATATTACCTTACAAAAAGGTGAGCGCAGCGAGTTGGCCAATTTAGCAAACGATTTATTATAGTTTACTCAACTATAAATTTCTTAGTAGCTGTTTTGTTTTCTTTTGAATGTAACTGAAGGAAATATATTCCTGAAGCTAAATTAAAACGGATTTTATTATCAGATAAAATTCCGGTTGTAATTGTTTTTCCTGTTATGTCTGTAATCGTGTAGGTATTGAATCCCTCATTCGATTTAATTAATAATTCTTTTGAAGCTGGCACCGGATAAATAGTAGTTGACAAAGAAATATCGGTGGTTTCCTGTACCCCCATTCCAATAGCGCAAATTTGACTAACCTCAGTCGGTGTAAGAGCACGATTATAAATGATTAACTCATCTGCAAGATAACCCGGGAAAAGAACTCCGTTTCCGCTGGGTGAAGGCGAACGTCCCATGCGCACCTGGTTGTTGTTGTTGTAATAAGTCAGCACTTTTGTTCCAATTAAAATGCCGTCAATATAAAAATTTGTCGTTCCTGATGCGTGCGTAGCCACTAAGCAATGCCAAAGACTGTCGGGCGCTGAGGTGCTGCTGATATTATTGGTGTAGTTGGTTACAACCTTAAAGTTGGGCGATTGTTCTTCAGTAAACGCGAAGGAGTTGTTTCCTAAAGAGTAATTGAAATATGAGCGAACGTTGTTTAAGGGACCAATGTTTTTTATCCATAAGCATACTGAACGGTCGGTGTTTCCTTGAGGAATTCCGTTTACAACTCCGTTCACAATACAATTACTATCAATAGCAATTTTATACGCTGAGTTCGGATTTCCAAATCTGTCGGGAGCATATTGGGGTTTTTGTGCCGTAAACACATTGCCCATTTGTCCGTTAAGATTATTATTAAACATAAAACGCTCAACCATACCTGAAGTTGGGATTTGAGAATACCCTAAAAAACACATCAGGGTAAAAATTGAAGAGTAGAGTTTTTTCATTCGTGCTTTTTTGTTTAAAAATAGAACATTCAGAGTTAAACACAAAAAAATTAAAGGTAAAAAATGACCAAAATCAAGAGAATATATTAATGAGCAAGCCTTTTTTAATTAATTTTGTTCTTCCAAAAAGAACTTTTATGAAAGAACAAAACGTAGATGTATTAGTAATTGGCGCAGGTCCGGCCGGAACCATTGCTGCCAGCATCATTAATCAGGCAGGATATAAAGTAAAGATTGTAGAGAAGGAAAAATTTCCTCGCTTTGTTATTGGAGAGAGCTTGTTGCCACGCTGTATGGAGGCTTTAGAAGAAGCTAAATTTTTGGACGCTGTTAAGGCAAAAGGATTTCAGGAAAAGTTTGGAGCAAAGTTCATTCGTGGAGAAAGCGATTTATGTGATTTTAATTTTTCAGATCAGTTTACTAAGGGATATAACTGGACATGGCAAGTTCCGCGCGGAGAGTTTGATTTAACTTTGGCTACTGAAGTACAGAAGCAAGGCGTTGAGGTTAATTTTGAATCAACGGTTACTGATATAAAGTTTGAGGGTTCCAATTCAACTACTAAAGTTTTAAATAAAGACGGAAGCGAACAAATAATTAAAGCGAAATTTATTGTAGATGGCAGCGGTTACGGTCGTGTTATTCCACGTATGTTTGGTTTAGACAAACCAAGTTCTTTACCACCACGCAAAACATTATTTACGCACATAAAAGACCCAAATCGTTTAAAATACAGCGAACCGAACCGGATCACAATTGTAGTACACGAACCTCAAACCTGGATTTGGGTTATTCCATTTTCTAATGGAAATACTTCTGTAGGATTTGTTGCCAACCCTCCTTTCTTTGATAAAGTAAAAGGGAAATCTCCTGAAGAAGCGTTGCGCTTTTTAATTAATTCGGAGCCCCACATTAAAGAAAGATTTGGCGACGCAGAATTTTTATTTGAGCCGCGCACCATCGAAGGGTGGAGCGTAACAACTGAAAAGTTTTATGGCGATGGATTTGTGTTAACAGGAAATGTAACGGAATTCTTAGACCCTGTATTCTCTTCCGGTGTTACTTTAGCTTCTGTTTCCAGTCAGAACGCAGCACACTTGGTAATTAAAAAACTAAAAGGCGAGCATGTTGATTGGGAAGAAGAATTTATGAAACCGTGCATGGTGGGAGTGGAAGTATTCAGAAGTTATGTGAATGGTTGGTATGACGGCACTCTTTATGATATATTCTTCTCGAAGGAAACAAATCCTGAATTTAAGAACCAAATTTGTTCGGTATTGGCGGGATATGTTTGGGATACAACCAATCCGTTTGTAAAGAAGCATGATAGGGCTTTAAAATCTTTACGAGAAGTGATTAATCTTTCTAAGCCGGAAAAGGCTAATTAGTCGTTGTTTAAAAAACTAGTTGAGAATGGTATAACGGCCTCCAGATTGCTGTTATGTAAGGGCACGCGCTTATCCATTTCGAGCATGGCTGCTAACACTAATTGAGTATAATTTTGTGAGGCGGATTTAAAAGCACCGCTTTCTGTTTGCCACAGGGTATAAATTAAATTCATTCCACCTTCATTTGGCGCAAAACTAAACAAAGCTTTTCTAACGTTTCCTGCTCCTGCATGATAGCTGTGCATCACTAATAACCTAAACCATAAATCGTTTTCATTGTAGCTAATGTGAAGCGAGTCGAGCATCTGGCGTGTTTTCGGAAGGCAAATGGTTTTAATTAAAGAAGACGCTGCGTATGCTGAACGCTCAAAGTTTGCACGCTCATCCATATGACGATTAACCTTTAAACCATACATGCGAGCCACCTCTTTCATTAACTGAAACGGACCATAAGCGCCGACATTTGATTTTTGTAATTTATTCGGACTTTCAATTAGCAAAATAGCCTGCGCATACCACGGGTCAACACCGTTAGCTATAAAGCAATTAATGCCGCGATCGAAGTTTTCGAATGCTTTTTCAAAGTCATAGAAAAACTGACGACCGTAGGTAACAAGCACTTTTTGATTAGAATCTAAACCGTGAGCCGCACGAACACTATCGCGGAAACGTTGTTTGATATCGCTGTTTAGATAATACCAATTCTTGTTATAGGTTTTTTGAATGATAGTACGTGATTGGCCCAGGCTAATCAGCACAGTGTCCTTTGACAAATTCATGATTTGACGCCAAAATTTTACTTGTGCCAATGTATCGCAACGGTTAAGATAAATTTGATGATCAAAAACATAATCGCTGCTTAATTTATTTTCACTTTTACAAACGCCAATTACACCATCACACAGGCCGTTTTTTTGAGCAGGTTTTTTAATACTGTCGTTGTTGTGATGGCCATATAGACCAAGTGTTAAAAATATGAGCGACAAAAATTTCATGTACTTTATCAAAGCATAAGTTACAAAAAATACACTTAAAACGGAAATCAGAAATGTTAATTTATACACGAATACCTGTTTAAATAATTAGTCGAAACTTAAGAGCCATTCAATGGCTTTTTCTTTGGTTTCGAACATGCGCATACGCATATTTTGTTTTTGAATGAAATTAATCATGAAATTGATAACGATTCGGTGTGCAAGTGATTTTACTATAACCGCGGAGGCTATGGTCATATTATTACTATCGGGCCTTCCTGAAAACTCGCGAGCTTCGGCTGTGATTGTGGTGTAACGTCCAGGCTCCACTAAAATTTTGTGACGATTTTTTCCGTCAAATTTTTCTTTAAGCAAACGGTGTTGTGCTACGGAATCAGCGAGAGTAATTTCTGAGTTATCGTCGATTTTTATATATATAATACCATTATCCCAAGAATCAACAGTGGAGTTTCGAAGGCGTATAGTTTCAAGAGTAGCGGGGAGGCTCATGGTTTTTATCCGCCGCCAATATAGAAGTTTTTATGCCGATAATGTTAAGGCTTAGATTAAGAAATTAAAAGTGGAATGTTGAAATCAAACGACTTTTACAGAAATAATACTTACATCGTCTACCTGCTCATTCTTGCCTTTCCATTCATGTAAAAAATTATAGAGCAGTTCTTTTTGTTGTTGCAACATTAAATTACTGTTGTTAACGATGAATGTTTTCAAATTCTTCGACATTAATTTTTTACTGCCTTCACCACCAAACTGATCAGCAAATCCGTCTGTGCTTAAAATAATTTGATCGCCAAGCTCCAATTTAATTTCGTGTAAAGTAAATGGTTTTAATTCGCCGTGGTAATTTCCAACAGGCATTTTGTCACCGGCATATTCAATTAATGAACCATTTCTAATTATCCAAAGTTTATTATTAGCACCTGCAAATTCAAGCGTGTTGTTTAATTTATTCCAGGTACAAATAGCCATATCCATTCCGTCGCGCCTATCTGTAACGCCTTTTTGTTCGAGAGAAGAAATAATTTTTGTTCGTAGCTTATTCAATATTTCTGCGGGATTGAATATTTTATTTTCTACAACCAATTCATTTAAAAAACTATTTCCGAGCATGCTCATAAATCCACCAGGCACACCATGTCCGGTGCAATCGGCTAAAGCAAAAACGGCACGACTATTAACGGTGTTGTAAGCCCAATAGAAATCGCCACTCACAATGTCTTTGGGTTGAAATAAAATAAAATATTCTTGTGAAATTTTTCTCCAAACATCATCACCGGTTAATACTGCCGATTGGATTTTTTGTGCGTAATTTATACTGTCAAGAATTTCTTTTTGTTTTTCTTCAACTAATTGTTTCTGCGAATAAATAATCTTGTTTTTTTCCTCTAAAACCAAAGCCGATTTCTTTTTGGAGGCATAATTTCTATAAACTACATAAATGACAATTAGTAAAGCAGCCAAAACAACTAACGTTCCATATAAAACATATTGTTGTCTTTTTTTCTCTGCTTTCCTTTCTGCATCTTTTTTCTGTTGTTCGGCTTTTAGTTGAATTTCTTTTTTCTCGTAATCAGATTTAAATTGTTGTTGCAGAACAGACTTTTTGATTTTATCATTATTTAAACTGTCCTTCATAACAGTAGCTTCTTTTAAAAACAAATAAGCTTTATCAAATTGTTTTTTGCTGAAGTAGTATTCGCTAAGTTTAGCCGCAGAATTATAAATTTGTTGAGGGTATCCAATGCGTTTGGCCAAACTGTACGCCGAATCAGCAAACGTTTTTGCTTTTTCTGTTTCATTCAAATTAAAATAAAAACCAGAGGCAAAATCATACACCCTTGACTTTACAGATAAGTCAGTAACCTCTATCAATAATTGAAGCGATTTATCGAAGGCTGATTTAGCATTATCTTTGTCTTTCTGCTGAGTGTAATTCTCACCAAGCTGCATATACATTAATGCCAGCTTATTAAAATCAGATTGTTTTGTATAAACATCTATAGCTTTGTTTAAATAGTAAAATGACTTGCTTAGGTTTTTGTTGTGACGTTGTATGGTGGCTAATTGGTAATAAACATTACCAATTAAAAAATTCTGTTTGTCTTCCAAAGCATGCTTTAAGGCCTTATTAAAACACTCTTCTGCTTTTGTATAATCTTCGTTTTTATAATAGATATCCCCCAAATTAACCATTGAAGAGATAATACCTTGGAAAAAATTAACCTCCAAAAAAAGCTTGTAGGATTCGTTATAGATTACAATACACTTTTCAAGATTGCCCCTGTGTTGATGAATGTAGGCAATGTTATTAAGAGCAATGCCTAGTGACACTTTGTTACCAATTAACTTAGCGGTCTCACAAGATAAACCATAGAAATATAAGGCACTATCTAAATCATTATTTAAATACTGGTATTGGTAAGCCCGGTTATTTAGTGCATCAGCATGAAATAAAAGAGACATGCTGTCTGTTTTGCCTTTTGTTAAGTCAAACAATAAATTATTGTAAGGAATCCAAACGCGCTCGTCGCTTAATGCGGAGGAAAAATTCTTAAGAATTTTAAATTTTAAAGTATCATTGCTTGTTTTGTGATAAAGAGGAAGTAAAGAATCTAAGATATACTTGTCGTATGAATTTAACACCTTCTCATCAAAGCTGACTAAGTAGTAGGACTTACTTTTTTGGTTTTGGGCTATTAATCCAAAGTAAACAGAAAAGAAAAAAACAAAATATTTTATTTTAAGTTTCATTACCCAAACAATTGACTAAACACTTCTTCTATTTTATTGAAGGTTACAATTTCAATAGAATAGTTTTTTGGGTCTAGTCCTTTTTTGTTAAAGGTAGAAATAAAAATCTTTTCAAATCCAAGTTTTTGTGCTTCGCTTATTCTTTGCTCGATTCTGTTAACAGGTCTGATTTCTCCGGTTAATCCAACCTCGGCGGCAAAACAAACATTTTGTGGTATTGGCAAATCCTCATTACTCGATAAAATGCCACACACCAAAGCCAAATCAATCCCCGGATCTTCCACTTTAATACCTCCGGCAATATTTATAAACACATCTTTTACGGCTAATCTGAAACCACATCGCTTTTCCAAAACCGCTAATAACATAGATAATCTTCTTAAATCAAACCCGGTAGAAGAGCGCTGAGGCACACTATAGGCGGCGCTGCTTACTAAGGCTTGTGTTTCTATAAGCATCGGACGATTGCCCTCCATCGTAGCAGCAATGGCTACACCGCTGGTAGAATATTCTCTTTGTGTAATTAAAATTTCGCTCGGATTCGTTACTTCTCTTAGTCCATCGCCGCTCATTTCGTAAATCCCCATTTCATTAGTACTTCCAAAACGGTTTTTAGTAGCGCGCAACAAACGGTAAATATGATTCGTATCGCCCTCAAATTGTAACACGGTATCCACCATGTGCTCTAAAACTTTTGGTCCTGCTAAACTTCCCTCTTTGGTAATATGACCAATCATAAAAACAGGCGTGTTCGTTTCTTTAGCGAAACGTAAAAATTCGGCGGCGCATTCGCGAACCTGACTAACGCTTCCCGGACTGCTCTCAATATAGGAAGTGTGAATCGTTTGTATAGAATCGATAACTACCAGTTGAGGTTGTAACACTTCTATTTGCTGAAAAATATTTTGAGTGTTTGTTTCCTGTAAAATAAAACAAGAGTCGGTTGTAATACCAATCCGCTCAGCGCGCATTTTTATTTGCTGTTCGCTTTCTTCTCCGCTAACGTACAACACTTTTAAATTTTTCAATCGTAAAGCCAACTGTAACATTAAAGTTGATTTACCAATGCCCGGCTCACCACCAAATAAAACAATACTTCCGGGTACAATCCCTCCTCCCAACACGCGGGCTAATTCTTTTCCGGGAACGGGAATGCGAGGATAATCCTGCAAGCCGATTTCTTGTAAAAGCTCAGGCTTGTTACTTTGTTTAGGGTCTTTGTTGCCCGAAAATAATTGCAGGCGATCGTTTTTGGTTTCCTTTTTAACAACCTCTTCCACCAAGGTGTTCCACTCATTACAACTCGTGCATTTTCCAACCCATTTATTGTGTTGTGTTCCGCAGCTCTGACAGAAATATGTTGTTTTTACCTTGCTCATACATAGACAAAGTTAGGCGCTACAATAGCAAGTGATTGCCATAATTTGTAGCAATTCAAAAAAACATCTTTTTTGGCACGATATCTGCTGTTATTGTCGGGCATTTAACCCTTATAGTAATAGAAATTCTGTATCTTTATTAAAATGTTAAATTCGAATTTGCGAATGATTAAATGGACTTCCGCAATAATTTTAAGCTTGGCAATTGCCATAACATTTTATAGTTGTAATAAAAAGGATACTATTACACCCCTTAGCGGTACACCTGTTACAGGAAACGGCTTCGTTGATATTGGCTGGACATTTGATAAAGCTCACAGCAATGTAAACTGGGAGTCGAAATACCTCAATTGGTCAAGCGGGATGTTAACCGGCCGCTTCAATAATTTTAATTTTTCTCCCAAGTTTACTTTTAATGAAGCCGATTTAAGTCAGTGTAAAATTAATGCCTGGGTACAATTGTCGTCTATAGATTCAGGAGAGCCTGGACGTGACGGTGTTGGAAAATGCATTCGCAGTTACATGGGCGTTACTTACCTGGATACTTTAAAAACAATTACCGACCCTATTAGCGATACGGCCTGGTTTAAAAGCACCAGTGTTGTAAAATCAGGAACGGGATATGTTGTTTTTGGAAACATGCGTTTTAACCGTTACCGCGCACCAAGCGGGAATCCGGATGGCACACACATTTTTAAACCAGCCGTTTTGTATTTAGTTTATAATGGTACAGAAGATTTTGATACTAACGGTGATGCCATTACCGACAGATACCGCGCTTCTTTTTCGGCGAAGTTAAAATTCAAGCGCTCCGACTTTATGGATGTTAATTCAACCGTGCAGTGGGTGCCTGTTCCTGCCTTGGCCGACCAAACAGGAAACTTAAGCGCAGCAAATAATAAGACCTACGGTGTTTGGACAACCAACATTGCCGACGAAATGAGCTTTACGTTTAACGCACAGTTTTATAAAAATCACTAAGACATGAAAAACATTTATCATATTATATGTGTTTTAATGCTCGCGGTGTTTTTCAGTGCATGTAAAAAAGAAGCAGGGCCCGGCGGGAAAAACACCATCAGCGGAACTGTTGTTTATAAAAATGGCGTAACAGGAAGTAACGATGCCGCAGCTATGGCTACCGTTAGAATCGCTTACGGAACAAACGAAGCAACTGAAAGTTTTAATCAAACGATATTAACCGACAGTGACGGAAAATTTAAAATAGAAGGATTAAACAAAGGAAAGTATTTTATAAAAGCTTCCTTTAGTGATGGAAATGGATTCGCCTATTCCAATCCCGGATACGGCATCACTATTGAAAACAAAAAGAAAACCATTGAAGTAAATATTACATTAGAATAATTAAATCACGCGCATGAAAACATCTTTACAAAAATTTATTGCAACATTATTCATCTTAGTTATTTTCCAATCTAATTTCGGAATTGCACAAACCAACTGGCAATGGGCTAAAAGCGCAGGTGCAACAGGAAGTGAAGCAACCACGGGCACTGTTGTTGATGCCGGCGGAAATGTTTATGCTGTTGGCTGGTACACCAGTGCGACTATAACTTTTGGCGGAACAACACTAACAAACCCCGGGAGTTTTACCGGCGATATGTTCTTAACTAAATACGATGCCGCAGGAAATGTGTTATGGGCTAAAACTTTTGGTGGAGTTGACGGAGAAATTGGTAACGCCATTGCAATTGACGTTAGCGGTAATGTTTATGTTACAGGATGGTTTACAAGCACGGCTTTAGTAATGGACACATACACCATTTCTAATTCGGGAACAGCAAGCAGTGATATGTTTGTAGCAAAAGTGGATCCGAATGTAAATACAATGTGGTTAAAAGGCGCTAACGGAAGCGGCGGTGACCGTGGATTAGGAATAGCAGTTGATGCAAGCGGAAATGTTTTTGTAGGTGGCGCTTTTAATAGCGGGTCGGTTAACTTTGGAACAGGAGGATTAACTAATGCCGGAACAAATACCAGCGATATCTTTTTAGTTAAGTATAATTCAAGTGGGGTAGCGCAATGGGCACAAAGCGCTGGCGGTTCAGCAAACGATTTAGCAAACGGTGTTGCGGTAGACAGTATAGGTAACGCATACATTACCGGTTATTTTTCAAGCGTAAACGTCAATTTCGGAACAGGAATTATCAATAATAACACAACCAATACTCAAGATATTTTCGTTACAAAGTATAACGGTTCAGGAACCGCGGTTTGGGCACAGCGTGCGGGTGGAAGCATGGATGATTATGCAAATGCTATCGCTGTAAAGGGAAATCGTTTATACATTACAGGTGGATTTAACAGTGCTTCCATTGCGATTGGTACAACAACATTAAACAACAGCAGCGCGGGCACTTCTGATTTTGTTTTAGCGAAATATGATTTAAATGGAAACGCGCTATGGGCTACAGAAGCAGGAAGCACAGATTCGGAAGCAGGTAACGGAATAACAACAGACGCAGCAGGAAATGTTTTTGTTTGCGGATTTTATATTAGCAATACGATAACCTTCGGTACAAATACATTAACCAATGCAGTTGGCGGTTACCGCGATTTATTTGTGGCAGCATTTACATCAAACGGATTCGCAGCCTGGGCCGCAACAGCAACAGCGGGTAGTTATGATGAGACGGCAAACACCTTAGCTACAACAGCAAGCGGAAGCGATGTTTACGTTGGCGGCTCTTTTAATAGTGGTGTTGTTTCGTTTGGTGCAACTAACGTTTTTAAAGGTTGTGGAGATGATGTGTTTGTCGCTAAGCTTACAGGCTCTGCAGTTGGAATAAAGGAGAACACAAAAAAAGAGCAGTTATTAGTTTATCCAAATCCAACAAGTGGAAAATTTACCGTTGAAGGTGATGGACAAATTATTTTTTATAATGTATTAGGCGAAGAAGTGCGTAATGAAAAAGTAAATAAACATCAAACCTTCGATTTTTCATCGCAAGCAAAAGGTGTTTACGTTTATAAAATAATCTCTACCGATAAAAAAGTATATAGCGGAAGAGTAGTCCTGCGGACATCTCCCCTTAGCAGGGGAGAATTCTTCCGTGATAGATTCAAAATTTTTAGCAACGATTTTCTTAATTGATAATTTAAGCTCAATCAAAAACGGGCAACTCCTCCCCCTGCCAAGGGGGAGTCCGCGAAGCGGGAGGGGGTTTTACCTTACACTTTCATATGTCCCTAAAAATTTGTTATTTCAAACTGTAACCAAAAAACAAATTTGCGTTATTGCCCCGGATGAGTTTACATTTTACACACTTAAAATTAATTCTGTTTTTTCTTTTGTGCTTTCAATTAAGTTCGGCACAAAACCTGGTGGCCGATTCCAGCTTTGAAGCCAACAGTAAAGTTCCCGTATTGCTTTCTTCTATCGGATTAAACGCCTCCTGGTCTTCGCCTAGCTGGGGCACTACGGATTTATTATGTGAGTGCGGAAAAAAATTAAAAGATAAATCAGAAGCACAAGTACCGCATAATCCCTTCGGCACACAAAAAGCAAACACCGGAAAATGTTACGCGGGATTTTATTTGTTCTCGCACGCCGATTATCGCGAATATTTAATTACACAATTGAATCAGCCTTTGATAGGCGGCAACAAATATGAGTTAACGATGTACATCAGTTTAGCGGATTATTCGCGTGCGGCGATTTACCGCATGGGGGTTGCTTTTTTAAATGCAAAACCAAGCTACACCAGCAGTGATGTCATCAGAAATATTAATCCGGTGAATGTGCCTTTAAAAAATCAAGTGGGTACCGACACCGTGAACTGGCATCAGATTGTTGTGGAATATGAAGCCCATGGCGGAGAACAATTTTTACTGATAGGAAGTTTTGATATTTACGATTATGAAGAAACCAATGCCCGTCCGCCAAAAGGTGTGCGCACAAAAATAAATCAACGCACCGACCGCGATGCGTATTATTACATTGATGATGTGAGCTTACATCAACTACCGCCGCCTGTTGTGGCGAAGTTTGATACTGTTGTGGCGCCTATCATTGATACCATTCGTCCGGTTGCGATTGCAGAAGCCAATTTTGGAAACGATACGACGAAGCCCATCATTGAAGTGTTGGTAGACAAAACTTTTATTTTGAAAAACATTTTATTTGAAACCAACCGCGCGGTGTTATTACCTTCCTCTTATCCGGAGTTGGATGCCTTTGCGAATTATTTAGTAAAAAATCCTCAGGTGTTTATTGAGATTGGCGGACACACCGACAATACCGGTAGTGAAGAGCAAAATAAAATTCTGAGTGAAAAACGTGCTAATACCGTAGCTGATTATTTAATTACTAAAGGTGTGGAGTTAAACCGCGTTACTTTTAAAGGATATGGCAGCACTAAGCCTATTGCCAATAACTCTACCGACGAAGGCAAAAAACAAAACCGAAGAGTGGAGTTTACGGTGGTAAAGAAGTAAGGAAGTTAAAATTGTTGTATTAAATTATAATATTCAATACTCTTACTTAATTTATAAAATGGAAGTGTTACCATAAGTTCTTTTACTTTTTCTTCAGTAACATCTTTAAAAATTAAAACGGCACCATTTTTATTTTGACGCAGAAACAAATGCTCAAGAATACCTTCTGCCTTCCACTTAGCAACAATTTCCTGTTCGTGTTTTAGTATTTCCGGAAAATTTGCGGGAAGATTTTCCATATCCAGCGTTAAAATAACTTGTACTCTGTTCATATTTGTTTTTAGTTTTAATTGTTTAGTTTAACTCCCCTATAGGAGCCATATTTTCACCCTAAGCTTGAAAATTTTGTAAGATAGGGGTGATTTATTTCTTTTAGCTAATAATTAAATCTAGTAAATTTTTAATACAAATCACCTCTTATTAATCAACTCATTTGTCTTCAACAGCAAATCCATAAATAAAATTTTAGGATTGGCGTTGCGCTCTATGTAGTAACAGTTGCTGTTAAATTCTTCTACCAGCATTTCGTAATTGCGCTGAGTAATAAAAGGCGCAAATTTTTCTAAAAATTGTTTTTCGTTGCCGCTCAAGCGCACTAAATCACGTGAGCCAAAGTTATACATCAAACAATCTCTAAAAATTTCTAAGCCGTATTGTAAAAATTGTTTTTGTTTTTCGCGTCCCGTTGCCGCGTTTTGGTCAATCCACTGCAAGGCTTTATCGCAATCAAATTTTAAAGCCAGGCGCATAAAACTTTGGAAGTGCTGCAAAAAAGATAATTGCTCATCGCTTTGCGTTAATAGTTTGATGGCTTCATTAAAATTGCTGTCGCATAAAAACGCCGCTTGCTGCGCGTTCTCTTCAGTAACACCAAACTTTTTTACCAAGGCTTCCTTTATCTCCGCTTCCTGTAAACGTAAAAACGGTATTTGCTGCACACGTGAAATAATCGTAGCCAATAACTGATCAGGATTATTACACACCAAAATAAAAATGGTTTGCTCCGGCGGCTCTTCCAATACCTTTAATAATTTATTGGCGGCCTCGGTGTTCATTTTCTCCGGCTGCCAGATGATCATTATTTTATAAAGTCCCTCGTAACTGGTATAACTTAATTCGCGGATGATATTGCCGCTTTCCTCAACGGGAATAATCGGTTGTTTATTTTCAGCATCCAGGCCTTCAAACCAATCGTTTAAACTTAAGTAAGGATTTTCTAAAAACGCTTCACGGAATTCTTTAATTAAATCGGCGCTGCTTTTTACATCTTTGGATTTGGCGATAGGAAATACCAAATGCAAATCAGGATGCACCAATTTATTTGTTTTCTGACAACTCGGACATTCACCGCAGGCATCGTTGTTTTGTTTGTTGCTGCAAAATAAATATTGCGCAAAAGCCATAGCGGTTCCTAAATTGCCGCTGCCTTCATAGCCTGTAAATAAAAGCGCATGTGGTAAACGGTTTTCATTCACCATTTTTATCAAACGATCTTTTACTTCTTTTTGTCCAACTATGTCGCGTAGCAGCATAGAGCAAATATACACTTCTGAGAGGAGAATAGAAAGATTATTTGGGGGATAAACCCCCTCCCGCTTCGCGGACTCCCCCTTAGCAGGGGGAGAGGCTGCCCGTTTTTGATTGTGCTTAAATTGTAAAAAAAGTAAATCGTTGCTAAAAAATTTGAATCTACCACGAAAGGATTCTCCCCTGCGAAGGGGAGATGTCCGCAGGACAGAGGGGTTTTGTTTTAAAAGTTGTTTGAAGTTTAAAACTCCTCGTTTTATATTTTGGTAAAACCCCCTCCCGCTTCGCGGACTCCCCCTTAGCAGAGGGAGAGGCTGTCCGTTTTTGATTGTGCTTGAATTGTAAAAAAAGGAAAGTCGTCGCTAAAAATTTTGAATCTACCACGAAAGAGTTCTCCCCTGCCAAGGGGAGATGTCGCGTAGCGACAGAGGGGTTTATGCCACTCTTTCATTTATTTTGAAAATAGGATTTAATTAAATCTAACACGCCTTCTGTGTTTTTAAAAACATGCTCGTTTTCAATTCTAATAGTTCTTATACCATACTTTAATAATAAATCATCTCGCTGCTTGTCGTGTTCAAATCCAACAACAGTGAAGTGATGTTCTCCGTCTAACTCAACAGCTAGTTTTTCTTCTGCACAATAAAAATCAAGTATGAAATTTTTGAAACTGTGTTGTCGTCTAAATTTTCTTCCTTCCAGCTGAGAATTTTTTAAATATTTCCAGAGTATTTTCTCAGGAACAGTTGTGTTATCTCTTAAATCTTTTCTGTATTCTTTTAAATAAGACCTGTTATTATTTCTTATCTGCATACAGCAAAATTATAAGGAGTTGTTTTTGATGCTTGCTATAATTTGTAGATTTTTTTGGTTAAAGCTTAATTTGTACTATGTAATAAACCCCCTCGCCCTTACGCTTTCGCGTAAGCGCACTCCCCCTTAGCAGGGGGAGAGGCTGTCCGTTTTTGATGGAGCTTGAATTGTAAAAAGGAAAATCGTTGCTAAAAAATTTGAATCTACCACGAAAGAATTCTCCCCTGCGAAGGGGAGATGTCCTCAGGACAGAGGGGTTTATGATAGAGGCGCTAGTTATTTTTCTAAATCAAAAAACTTCAAGGAAGTTTACCCCACCAAACTATACATTTTACCGGGGAGGGAGCGAATGACATTGGAAAATTCTAATTGCAATAATAAGGCCGCTACTTTGCTGATGGTAAATCCGGAGGCGTAGCTGATTTCATCCATGTGCAATTGCTTTTTTTCTTTAAAGCAATTCACAATTTTCTGTTCTTCTTCGTTGAGGTTAATTAAGAGCGGAATTTGTGAACTCTCTTTCTTTTTACTTTTTGTTTCGTTTTCCCAACCCATCACATAAAATAAATCAGCTGCACTTTCCATCAATGCCGCTTTATTTGATTTTATAAATCCGTTGCATCCTTCACTCATTACATCAGTACTTCTTCCCGGAAAGGCAAACACATCTTTATTATAACTGTTAGCAATGGTGGCTGTGATTAAACTTCCGCCATCGCGTTTACTTTCCATCACAATCAAGGCATCGCACATACCCGCTACAATACGGTTTCGCTTCGGAAAATTAACCGCATCCGGATTGGTGCCGCTTCTGAAATCGGTAAGTATGCCGCCCTTCTTTTGCATTTTCATAGCAATACTTGTGTGTGTTTGAGGATACATGCGATCGAGTCCGTGTGCCACAACACCCACTGTATCCAAATCATTTTCCAAGGCTTTTTTGTGTGCTAACACATCAATGCCATAGGCTAATCCACTCACCACTAAAACACCACTGCCATGTAATTCATTCACTAATTTTTCGGTTTGCTCTCTGCCGTAATCGGTGGGCTGACGTGTTCCTACAATGGCTACAATCTTTTCGGCATTTAAATCGGCATTGCCTTTGTAATAAAGTAAAACCGGACTATCACTGCAATATTTTAAACGCTGCGGATATTTTTCATTGGTAAAAAAGAGTGTTTCAATGTTGTTTTCTTCAATAAAACGAACTTCTTTTTCGGCTTCTTTCAAAACGTGTTGCTGCGAAATAATCGCTTTGGCGAGACCTTCGCCCACACCCGGAATTTTTAATAATTGCGCTTTATTTGCTTTAAAAATCTCTTCGGCATTTCCGCAATAAGCTAAAAGATTTTTAGCCACCACATCTCCAACGCCTTCCAATAGGGTTAAACCTACCTGATACAACAATTCGCCTCCCACCATTTGAATTAAAAATATTCTTGTTTATATTGTGCTAATATTAGCATAACATAGAATGCGCAAAACTACAACACTTTTTACACTTTGCTTTATTCTGATTAAAATAAATTTATTTTCTCAGGCTCCTGCATTCATTAAAGGAACAGTTACTGATAATAGCAGCAAAGAAACTCTCCCCGGCGCGTTAGTGTCAATAGGAAAAAGTAATGGAACGAGCACCGACATGAACGGAATGTTCCTACTTACAACAACAGCCGGCAAACAAACAGTGGAGTGTACGATGATGGGATATAAAACCATTACACAAACAGTTGACTTAAAAGAAAACGATACGCTCACTCTCAATTTTTCGATGACAGATGCTAACAAACTTTTAGAAGAAGTGGTTGTGTCGGCGGGAAAGTTCGAACAAAAATTATCGGATGTAACGGTGAGTATGGAGGTAATTAAACCGGCTTTGATTGAAAATAAAAACACAACGTCTATTGATAACATTATGAATCAGGTGCCGGGTGTAACGGTGAGTGATGGTCAGGCTAGTATTCGCGGCGGAAGTGGTTTTGCCTATGGTGCAGGAAGTCGCGTGTTGGTGATGGTGGATGAAATGCCAATGATTAGCGCCGATGCAGGTGATGTGAAATGGAATTATTTGCCAATAGAAAATTTAGAACAAGTGGAAGTCATCAAAGGAGCTTCTTCTGCTTTGTTTGGTTCTTCTGCTTTAAATGGTGTGATCAATTTACGTACGGCTTATGCAAAAGATAAACCAAGTACTTCTGTAACTTTATTCGGTGGCGGATACGATGCGCCAAAACATCAGTACAAATGGTGGAAAGGAAGCAGTCAGCAACAAGCGGGCATTAATTTTTCTCATTCCGAAAAAATCGGAAATTTTGATTTAGTGATTGGCGGTCACATGTACAATGATGATGGCTACCGCGGCGGTTTGGTGAATGAAGCGGTGACTTCGGGCACAACCACCATTAATCGTCAGGTAATGAAAAATGAAAACGAAAGACGCGCGCGCATCAATGCAAACATTCGTTATAATTTCAAAAAGATTCCGGGCTTATCAATTGGTGTCAATACAAATTTAATGGATGTGCAAGGTGGTCTGTTCTTTTTGTGGAAGCATGCCGACAGCGCCTATGTTCCGAATGATATTCAGAAATACAAAAACAAACGTTTTAATGTGGATCCTTTTGTTACGTACTTCTGGGGTAAGGATAATAAATTAAGTTTTAGAAGTCGTTATTACTTAACCTTAAATACCAACGATAAAAATCAAGAGGCGACGGCTGAACTTTATTACAATGAGTTACAGTATCAGAAGCGATTTAAGAATAATTTAACACTAACGGCCGGCGCCTTGTACATTGAGCAACAAATTTTCAGTGATTCATTATACGGAAGACATGTCGGAAAAAACCAAGCGGCGTATTTACAAATCGATAAAAAAATCAAACGCTTAACAATGTCGCTGGGATTACGTGGCGAGTTTTATAAAGTAGACACAGCATTTACACGTGGCTATTTAACTAAGAAAATAAATGATTTGCCATTTCAGCCGGTGGCGCGTGCAGGTTTAAATTATCAATTATTAGAATATACGTTCTTGCGCGCTTCATTCGGACAAGGTTATCGTTTTCCGAGTGTAGCGGAGAAATACATCAGCACGAATGTTAGTTCTTTAAGAATTTATGAAAATCCATCTTTACAACCTGAACGCGGCTGGAGTGCAGAGATTGGCGTGAAGCAAGGCTTTTCTTTAGGAAAGTTCAAAGGCTTTTTGGATGTGGCCGGATTCTGGACGGAGTACACCAATATGGTGGAGTTTGTTTTTGATTTTTATTTTCCTACTCCTAAGCCGGAAGGTTATGTGGTGCAGTTAACGGATAGAGAGTACGCAGGATTTAAATCGCAAAATTTAGGACGCGCGCAAATTAAAGGTGTGGACATTTCTTTAACCGGCGGTGGAAAGATTGGTCCTGTGAATGTGGCTTTATTTAGTGGTTACACTTATATCGACCCGATTAATCCGGATTACAATCCAACAAAAGACACATTAGGCTTGCCTTACTTAAATGTGTTGAAATACCGAAACCGTCATTTATTTAAGAACGACATTCAGTTCGATTATAAATTTGTTTCAATTGGTTTCAGTACTCGTTATCAAAGTTACATGGAGAACATTGATAAAAAGTTTAACGAAAGTTTATTGCATGATTTGTTGCCTGAGTTTGATCAAATTCCTTCTACGTATGTATTGCCGGGTTTGCCTGAATATAGAGAGAAAGATAAAGCAGGCTCCTGGGTGCATGATTTCAGAATAGGTTTCCAAATATCCAAAGTAGTGAAGCTGTCTTACCTTTGTAACAACGTGGCCAATGAAGAATACAGTTCACGACCCGGCGATGTGAGACCACCACGCACGCATGTCCTGCAATTAATGATTAAGCTTTAAGCGAATTTAAATTCTTTATAGGGCAACCAGCTTTTTCCCGTGTGTTTTAAGAGGAAGAAAGAGTTGCATAGAAAGTTGGCTTCAAAGAATTTGTTGCGATATTCTTCCATCATTAAGTAGAAAAATTCTTTTTTCAAATCACGGAAAGCGATGGTAATGTGCGGATGATATTTCCGCAGATCATCCGCCTGATTAAATATGTTGAGATTTGACTTTACCTGTTTAACCACTTCTTTTTGTAGTTTATTTAAATTTTCATTCTCAACAACATCCACAAAAACAACTTTGGGTTCAAAACAATTATAGTTCTTCAAATTAATTTCAAAAGCCGGAACATCTGTTTTGAAATTGGAAAGTGTATTCAGGAGAATTTCTTCTTTTTCTGTTTTCCACTCAAAAGGCATATGTAAGGTGATGTGCGATGGAGAACGCAAGGCGCTCTTGTTGTTGTATTTCTCCGAAACTTCTTTTTTAATGTTTTCTATTTGTGAAAACACCGGTTCGGGAGGAATGATGGCTATGAAATATTTTTGCAGCATTAAACACGAACACCAATCACCAAGATATCGTCAATTTGTTCAAGATTTCCTCTCCAGTTTTCGTAAGCGGTTTTAATGGCTTCGTGTTGTTGGGCCGGAGATAAATCGTGAATGGAGATGAGTAATTTTTTAAGCGCGTTGTATTTGAATTTCTTTCCTTTTGGTCCGCCAAATTGATCAGCAAAACCATCAGAATATAAATAAATATAATCGCCTGTTTGTAATTGAATTTTGTGATTGGTATAATTATCGGCTACGCCATCGGTGTTGCTGCCAATTGGAAACTTATCTGCTTTTATCTCTAATAGACTGTCTTCAAAAAGGATTTCTTTATCGGAGGTAATTTTATGTGATGAAGAGAAATTCTTACGCACAATCCACAAATTATTGAATGCGCCTGCGAATTGTAATTCTTTTGTTTGCGCGTTATAAGTGCATAAAGACAAATCCATACCATCTTTTACAGCATTGTCTTCTTGATTTTGTCGGAGTGTATCTGTTACACCCATATCCAAATGTTGTAAAATGTCTGAAGGTTTGGTTAAATCTTTTTCGTTAACCGCGCGATTTAATAAACTCATGCCCACTACACTCATCATGGCACCCGGTACGCCGTGTCCGGTACAATCAACAGCGGCAAACATGACTAAATTATTTTTTTCTTCTACCCAATAGAAGTCACCGCTTACCACATCTTTAGGTTTGTAAAATATAAACGCGTCGGGCAGCAAGCGTTTTACCATTTTATCCGGAGGTAAAATAGAAAGCTGAATGCGCTTAGCGTAATTAATGCTATCGGTTATTTCTTTTTTCTGATGGGTAATTTCGTCGTTTTGTTTTTGCAGTAAAGCGTTCGCCTGTTTTTTGTTTTTATTTTGTTTGTACAACACTACCGCAATAACAAGAAAGACCACAACAGAAATTATTGAAATGGTTGTTAGGGTGCGAGACTGTTTCATTCTTAAAGCGCTTATTTCTTGTTCTGCTGAGAGACGTTTGAGTTCTTCTTCTTTTTTTCCCGTCTCATATTTCACTTCCATTTCGCTGAGTTTTTCTACGGTGCGTAGTTTGTTTACACTGTCTTTTAGGAAAAAGGCGGTGTTATAAAACTCAGCTGACTTAATATATTTTTTGAGTTCGTAATAAACATCACCAAGGGCTTTATTAATTGACATTGCTAATTCCACGTTGTCAGGATTAGCTTTATAAGCTAATTCAAAATATTTTAATGAAGTTTCCGCGTCTTTCATTTTGTAATAGAATGTGCCAATATTGTAAAGGGTTCCGGCATAACCTAAAAGATCCCCCCCGTTTTTATAATATTCTAAAACAATCGCCGAGTATTTTGCAACAGAATCTTTGTTACGTAATTCGGAATAGGCAGAAAGCAGGGTTCCATAAATGTTACCCATAAACGATAAATTTTTCGCTTGTTCTTCCGACGCATTATTAATAACTAGGTTGCCATAGAAAATTGCAGAGTCATTCTGCTTAATTTTAGAATACATTATAGCAAGGTTGCTTTCTACTAAACATTTTTTAACCTTGTTTTTTGTAAAAACGCTATAAGCTCTTGCCTCATGATAAGTTAATCTTGCGTTATCAAACCTCTCATTACTTACGTACAAATTGCCGATGGCATTTAAGCTTTCAATGATTTTCGAACTTTGATTTAATTTTTTGGCTAAGCCTTTGTTTTCAATAAAACATTCCAGGGAACGATTAAGGTCACCAAGTACATATAGAGCCACCGCTTTTTTATGTCGACTAAGATAGGTAAGTGAGTCGTTTTTAATTTGAAGGGAGAGGGAAACAGCAGAATCGGCAAAGGTTTGGGACAATTGTGGGTCAGACCTTAAGACAGAGTCGGCTTTATTGTTTAGTCCCCTGATTTTTTTTACATCCTGAGAGAACAAAAAACCCTGAAGAATTGTTATACAGAAGGCTAAGTAATATTTTGCAATTCTAGTCAAGGAAATAAACACTATTTATATTTTTATAATGAAAATAAAGATATAACTTTATACTATAAATCTAAAACAAAACTCATGTTAAGTTCAAAAGTAAGTACTGCTTTAAATAAGCAAATCGAATTAGAAGCATCTTCTTCGCAATATTATTTGGCAATGGCCAGTTGGGCCGAAACACAAGGTTTAAATGGTGTATCCGGATTTTTATATAAACATGCCGATGAAGAGCGCATGCACATGCTTAAGTTGATTAAGTTTGTGAATGAGCGTGGCGGACACGGTGTAGTTCCTGCCTTAAGTCAACCTCCTATTAAATTTAAATCGGTAAAAGCTGTTTTTGAAGAGGTATTAAAGCATGAAATAAAAGTAACCAATGAAATAAATAAATTGGTTGAAACTACTTTGAAGGAAAGAGATTATACAACACACAACTTTTTACAGTGGTATGTAAGTGAACAAATAGAAGAAGAAGCATTAGCGCGTCAAATCATGGACAAGATTAAATTAATTGGCGATGATAAGAGCGGATTGTACTTCTTTGATAGAGATTTAGAAAGTTTTGCTGTTGCAGGTGCCGGACAAGCGGAAGGCGGCGGAAAAGGAAAATAAAATTTGATTTAAGTTAAAGAGCCCTGCATTTTGCGGGGCTTTTTAGTTTAGTACAACGTCGGTTAATTCACTTTCAAAATCAAGAAAGGTTTGCTTTAAACTACTGTTACCGTTTGTGCCGTAATTCACAAAGAAGATAATCGTATAGCCTCTCTCAGGGAAATAGAATGAGTTAGCGTTGTAGCCTAAATCGCGGCCGGTGTGGCCAATGCCGTAAGTGGCTTTATGAGTAAATTTCTTTACTGTACTTACACCACAATAAAAGTCATCGTCTTCACGGTTAAATTCCGTCATTAAATCTAAAGAGGCTTGCGATAATAAAGTTTTCTTTGCGAAGAGAGCATTCATGAATTTATACAAATCAAAGACGTTAGAATATACTCCGCCATAACCATTTCCGCTTCCTGTAATGTAATTAGAAACATTTACAATGGTTCCATTACTGTGTAAATCAAAATAACCTTGCGCGGCATCATTCGGAATTTGTTCTCGTCCTTGGTAATACGTGTTACTCATGCCCAAAGGTGTTAAGATTAAATCACGCAATAATTTTTCATGTTTTTCACCTGTCGCTTTTTCAACACACATGGCCAGTAATAAAGTATTGGTGTTGGAATAATTAGCAGGATATTGTGAACTTAATTCTTCTCCGTCCTTGTTATATACAAACTGTAATAACTCTTCAAACGACCATGTTTTGTTTGGATTGTTTATCACTGCAAGATAAAACGCAGGCGCAGTAATTACATCAAAAATCCCTGTTGTGTGATTCATCAATTGCTTAATGGTTTTTCCATCAGCATTTTTTATTTTCTTTAAAATTTCAATATCAATGTATTTTGATATCGGATCGTTGATGTTGATTTTTCCTTGTTCCTGCAATTTCAGAACCATTGAGCCCACTAGCAGTTTGGTTATGCTGGCCGCCTTCGATATGTGACAAGGCGAAAATTTGATTCCTTTGTCGATATCGGCAAATCCGCTTGAACCAATCCATGTACCATTGGAGTCGTTAATTAAAATGGAGATGCCGGGTAAACCTTTTTTACGGTAACGCTCTAACAACTCATTATAAACCGCATGTTTTGGATGCGTTGTACTACTGTCGGCATAAACACAATCAATGGATTTAGTTGGGACTATTTCTTCCTTTTTACAATGAGAAAAGAAAACGACTACAAGGAGAATAATTATACTATTTAACTGTTTCATTTTTCTTTTCACATTTGTTTAAGCGTGTTGTTAATCCAAGTAGAAAGGTGTTGTATGGAACAATCGGGACGAAACTTCCGGCAAAAGGACCTTGAATGTTGGTGCGAAACTGAATTAATAAATTTAATTTTTCAGGATCTGATTTTTTTAGAGCAATACCGCAACCAATAATTGTTCCCATAATGAATTGTGGCCGGCCTTTAATTCCGGATTCTTTTACATACGTTCCATCCGACTTTAATTTAAAAACCTGATACTGATAAAACGAATGCAAATAACCACCGCCGATAGCAACATCAGAATAAATTCGCTGATTGAAAAAATAGCGATAGTGTAAGTTTAAATTAAGTTTAACTGCGGTTTGGAAAAAGCGATGGTAAAAAGCGCCAACACCAATTTCTACCCATGCTTGATTTTTTTCTTTTTTGTTGATTTTCTTTTCGGCAATAATATCCAAGCCCGGATGAAAGGCGGCATAAAATAGCTTTGGATAGCCCACAACCGGCCAAGCGGTACCATGATTGGAAAAGCCTGCACCAATACGCACGTTTTGTGCCCTTACACTTAAGAAGGAGAAGCAAAGAAGAATTAGTGTGGTTTGTAAAAATCCTATTCTCACAAAACAAATGTAAGCATTGATGATATCAAAATAATGATAATGCTCAGCTTTTCACTTGACAAGGCTCAATTAGAAAATAGATAATTCCCGGCTTTATCAATACTATATCGGGCGGGTTTTTTATTGGCTTCAAAATAAGTGAAGGCGGGTTTTATTTCGTTCCAAAACTTATTATGTTCGGCGGAATAAGATGAGAGCAATCTTTCATTTTCCTTTGTAAAACGACAAGGGAAAATTTCAACTCGAATAGGATTGTTTTTGTTTTTTGCTTCAACACAAAGCAAATAAACATCTTCAACCGGACCATCCTGTAGTGGGATGCAACCAATGGTTACACAATTGCCATGTATCATAATATCGCCCCCGGGGTCTTTACCCGTAGCTAAAATTCTATCACTTTTATTCGGATATCCTACTTTAAGCGCCAGATAATAACTGCTGCTTGGATTGAAAAAGGGCACATCGTAAATGCCTTCGGGCACTTGCATATCGCCTTGTTTGCGTTTAGGACCTAAATCGCCACTGGAGGCACAAATATTTATTTTTTTGAAGAGGGTAAATTGTTGTGAGGTTTTGTTTTTAACCCACAATTCGAGCTCTTTCTCGTGCTTAAATACGCGGATAAACACCTCCAGGTCGTTCGCATTAATGTTTTTGGTTTTTAACTCGGCTTCAATGCCCGGCCATTTATTCTGATACGCTTTTTTAACCCGGATGTTTTTTAATTGCTGTTCTTTAAACGAATTCTGTGTTATTCCAAAAAAAGGAATTAACGCTACTAACAATAGGATATTAATAATTGTTTTCATACTTCTGATGTTCCGGTTACTTATACCGTAACTTTGAATTAAAGTTAGATGATTCTGATTAAATTCATAAAAAACAAGTATTTCTTAACAACAATTGGCATAATTGTTTGGTTGCTGTTTTTCGATAAAAACGATGTTTTTAGTCAAATGGAACTAATGGGCAAGTTGAATAAATTGCGTGCCGATAAAACGTATTACCTCGCTGAAATTAAAAATAACCGCGATGCAATTGAGGATTTAAAGACGAATAAAAAAAGTCTGGAACGTTTTGCCCGCGAAAAGTATCTGATGAAAAAGGATAACGAAGATGTTTATGTTATCGTAAAAAAGTAGTCGTGGACTTAAACCAATTTAAAAAGCAGGCTGAAAATCTCAGCAAAGAAAACAAACAGTTTTACGCAAAAATTAAACTCAGGAAACCAAAGAACCTGGATGAGGTTTTTCATGAGGCGCACGAAGAGGCTTTTTCGGAGATTGATTGTTTAAGCTGCGCGAATTGCTGTAAAACGACTTCGCCAATTTTTTATCAGAATGATATTGAAAGAGCTTCTCATGCTTTACGAATGAAGCCCGGACAATTCATTGAGAAATATTTACGCATCGATGAAGACAATGATTACGTATTACAATCTTCGCCCTGTGCCTTTTTAGATGGTGATAATTATTGTAGCATTTACGAAAGCCGACCAAAGGCTTGTCGCGAATATCCCCATACCGATAGAAAAAAAATGATTCAGGTAATGGATCTTACTTATAAAAACACATTAGTGTGCCCTGCTGTTTTAAAAATAACAGAACAGGTGAAGCGCGAATTAAAATTATGATTTGGCAGCTTTAAACACTTGCTGCATGAATTCAGAAGCAAAAACAAAATTGTAAAGCTCTTGATTGTCGGCTTTTAATATTTGATCTTTGGTGCCGGTCCAGTAATTTTTTCCTTTGTGAATGAACATGATGTTTTCTCCGATTTCCAAAACGGAATTCATATCGTGCGTAATTACTACCGTAGTAATATTGTATTCACGGGTGATATCCTGAATTAACTCGTCGATAACAATAGAAGTTTTTGGATCGAGTCCGGAATTAGGTTCATCACAAAATAAATATTTTGGGTTGTTTGCAATGGCTCTGGCAAGTGCTGCACGTTTTTTCATACCGCCACTTAATTCGGAAGGATATAAATTGTTTCTGCCCTCGAGTTTAACGCGCGATAAACAAAAGTTAACGCGTTCATCTTTTTCCTCGCGGCTTAAATCTGTAAACATGTCCAGCGGGAATCGCACATTTTCTTCCACGGTTTGTGAATCAAACAATGCTCCTGCCTGAAACAACATGCCAATTTGTTTACGAACTTCTTGCTTTTCTCTTGCTTGCAGTGCCGGAAAATTTTGTCCGGAGTATAACACTTCACCACTATCGAGCGCATGCAATCCCACCATTAATTTCAAAATGGTTGTTTTTCCACATCCGCTTTCACCAATCATAAGATTCGTTTTACCGGGATAGAACGTAAAGGAAACATCATCCACTACTTTTCGGTCGCCAAAGCTTTTGTGTATGTTTTTAATTTCAATCAATGTGTTAAGAATAACTGAGTGAGGATTAAATTGAAAATTAAAATTAAAATGCTTGTCATAACAACGGCTTTGGTGCTTGATTTACCAACTTCTAAAGCACCACCATCTGTGTAGTATCCATAATAAGAAGCAACAGAGGTAATGATGAAAGCAAAGGTGACAACTTTTGTAAAGGAATAATTCAATTTCCAGGGCTCAAAGAAAGCCTGTATACCAAAAATATACTCGTATGAAGTACAAGCTCCTGTTGAAATTCCCATGATATAACCACCTGCTAACCCTAAGAACATACTAATAGCAATTAGGAAGGGGTTAATAAGAACTGCTGCAATAATTTTGGGTAGGATTAAATAACCCGCCGAATTTACACCCATGATTTCTAGTGCATCTATCTGCTCTGTTACTCGCATGGCACCAATTTCAGAAGCTATGTTCGAGCCCACTTTTCCGGCTAAAATTAAACTTACGATGGTTGGACAAAACTCGAGTAACATAGATTCACGGGTAGTGAATCCAACCGCGTATAAGGGCACAAGCGGACTGGTAAATCCAAACGCTGCTTGAATGGTAATTACACCTCCCATAAACACAGAGATGATGGCAACAATGGTTAAAGAGCCAATACCAATGGAGTTGATTTCATAAATTATCTGACGCCAATAAACAGAAAACTTCTCGGGTTTACTGAACACCCGGAACATTAACATAAAATAACGGCCGATATGAAAAAAAAGATTCATTTTGTAACAGATACTAAATTACTAAATTATATCTTTGAATATTAGATTTATTTAATGAAAACCAAAATTGCCCGAAGCATTATTGCCCTGTTAATTTTATCCTTCACTGCTTTGGTGTTTCAGGAATGTTTTTTATTCAAGCGCAAAAACAAATGCGATAGCTGTCCGGGGCTAGTAAAAAACAAGAAAATTCGTAAGCCTTCTAAAGGCTCCATCTAAGCAATAAGTTTCAATAATTTATTTTTAAAGAGTAGGGCAATAATACAGCCAAAACTGTTTGCTATCATATCGTACCAGTCGGCGCTGCGTTCACTAAATACTGTGGCCTGCATAATTTCTAAAGCTCCTCCATATAGAACCGAGAGGATGAAGTAAACATAAAATAATGAGTTGCTTTGTGCATTAACATAGACGGAGATGAAGAGCAGGCTTACTAAAACAAAAAAAATTCCCGCATGTACCCATTTATCAAAGCTCAGCATTTCAAGCCAGGTTGTACTCGGAATAAAACGTCCGGGCATCGAGCAAAGCCCTAGAATTAATAATGCCCATGCAACGCTTAATTTGTAAGCGTGGTGTTGGAGAATTTGTTTTAGCATAAAAAAAACGTCCCGCAATTGCGGGACGGTTAAATTATTTTTGGATTTGATTACGCTCCAATTAATTTTTTATAATCATCGGCTGAAAGTAATCCATCAACTTCAGAGGGATTTGATAATTCAACCTTAATAATCCATCCTTTTCCATAAGGGTCACTGTTAACGCTTTCAGGAGCAGAATCAATGTCTTTGTTTGCTTCTAATACTTTTCCGGTTACAGGCATAAACAAATCAGAAACGGTTTTAACTGCTTCTACAGTTCCGAAAACTTGTTCTTTTTCTACTGTTTCGCCAATGGTTGTAATATCTACATAAACGATATCACCTAATTCTTTTTGTGCGAAATCAGTGATTCCAACTAATGCTGTGTTGCCGCTTACTTTAACCCACTCGTGGTCTTTTGTGTATTTTAAATCTGCAGGGAAGTTCATAGTGATAATTTTTTGTACAAATGTATACGTTTAGTTAGTATTTGCAAATGATGGGTTAATATTATTGTAAATTAATCCTTAAACTAAAGCCTCCATTAATGTTAGAAGTAGGGAAGGAAGCAGAGGTTTGAGGAGTTGTTCTGATCCAATCATAGAACAAGCGTAAGTTAATGTTTTGCGTTAATTGATAGTCAATTGCCGAACGTAATGTAATGATATTGGTTCCACCTGTTGGAGTACTAATTTCGTCAACTATACGGCGTACAATGGAAACGTTTCTACGATAGCTCAAGTCAACTTTAATATTTAAGTCGCTTTGTAATGGCTTACCCTGGATCTTTAGTTTCTTGATGCTTAATTTAGGATAGCGATAGCCAATACCCACAACGTATTCTTGTCCTTTTGTTTCGATAATTTGCGGACCGGTTAAGTTTAAGTTCACCGTTTTGTCGCGCTTAATTTCGAAATTACCTTGCCATCCCGGCTTATTAAATTGTAAGTCTATTTTAATTAATGGAGCAAATGCTTCGCTGATTACTACTGAAGTGACGTTATAGTAAGAGTTGAAGTTTGAGGTTAACTGCGTTCCTGAAATAATTGGATTTTGAATTGGAGAACGGTTGTATTGCGCCCCATCTTTTTCACCATAAATTAAATTGTTAGAGTACCCGCCAACGGTATAAGTTGATCGATAGCTATGACGTAATGTAATGCCTCTAAACATTTTCTTAAACACTTTTAATTTTCCTAATCCATCCCAGGTTACTGTCCAGTTTGGTAATGGGAATCCAGGGAACATGTTTCTTGTGCTATAATTTTTTATTTTCTTTCCACTGTAAGTTTCATAGAAGGTACCAATTAAAACATCTTGTTGCGTTTCGCTATAACCGTCAAAGCCTGTTCTTAGTTTTCCGCTGATATCGTAATATTGATACTCGCCGTTTGAGTTTGGATTTTTAGAACTTAATTCACGGGCATAATCTTGTCTTGTTCGAATAAAATCTTTAAACAATTCTGATTCTACGTCATTGCCCTTATCTTTAAACGAACGACCCAAAGAGAAAATACTGGTGCTGAAGTTTCCGGTTTCATTTGGTGTATCATGGAATTCATAACGCTGTGTTATAGGATCCCAGCGCATAAACTCAGTTAAGTTGTAACTCTTATTCTGCGTACCATTTAATTCAATTTTTAAACTTCCGTGTGGTTCAATGCTGGCGCGATAAGTTTTGTTTTCAGTTTTCATTCGCGTATATGGCGTTGTTTGGAATTCTGCCAAGGTTAACCAACCGTTTGCTAATGCTTTTGGTCGGATGTCTTCCTGAGATCCCGCGATGAATCCTAATCCCGGCGCCATATTTTCTCCATCTCTCCAATCCATACCCATATATTGTGAGCTTGGTCTGAAGTTTGGTAAACCGGTTCCGTTAGTCAATTGATAAGTAACAGAAACGTTTTTAATCATCATTACGGCGCGTGCTAAAAACTCACCAATGTCTTTGAAGTTGTCGGAGTTTTTAAAGCTTTCTGTTTTGTTACTGTCAACAGGTGCATTGTTTTTTTCGTTGCCTTTTAAGCCTTTTCCTGCTTTTGATTGTCCGGAGTTAATACGTTTAAAATATGGTATCTTGTTATAGAGACTAATCATGTTAAAGGTACCGGTGTAGTTTTGTGTATTGGTATTCTGAATGGTGTTACCAATGTTCATCGAGTCAACTACAGCAAATGGTCGTCTGCTCCATGTATAAGTTCCTCCATAGCGGTACGAAAGCGATGCAAAATCAAGAATAGGAATTTTATTAATAGGTACGTTGTAGTTAATGTTAAATGCTTGGCGGAAGGTTACATTTTCTCCGAATCCTTTTAAGTTCTGCTTAATGGTGTCTTTCTTTTCGCGGGTATCAATTGCTCCGTAAGGTTCTAAAATTCGTCCTTCGTTAGTGGCGTTATAGTCAAACTTAAGCGCTTTAGAAAAATCCCAACGGAAATCGTAATTACGGTTAATTAAAAACTGTTTATTAAACTGAGTAAGTGTTTTATTAATATCGTTGGTATAGAAGCTGGTGATGTCGCGATTTAACAGCTCAGAATAGTTACGCGTAACATCCATTGTAACACCAAATCGGTTAGGAAGTGGCTGTAAATTGAAATCTTTAATTAATGCAAACCATTTATTATCGAACATCTTCATTTTACTGAATGGTTTCCATGATTTTGGTTGCAGCTGGAAGCCATAAGTAATGTTACCGCGGTATTGTTTAACAACGTTGTGATCGATGTTCACATTGCGTTTAAACATTTCGGTATAGGCGTAAGTAATAG
>CAYQDP010000003.1:0-26704 GCA_964416235.1 uncultured Flavobacteriaceae bacterium
AAATATTCTACTTGCGGTACAGTTTGATTAACGAAACGCTGACGAAGTTGATCATTCGTTTCGCGTTTAATTCTCCATTTCATCGCATTTTCACTATTAGGAGATTCTGCATCCGGCGGACCAAACATCATCATTGTAGGAAACCACCAACGATTTAAAGCGTCTTGAGCCATGGCTTTTTGTTCAGGAGTCCCAAACGCTAAGTGCGTCATGATTTCATATCCCTGACGTTGATGAAAACTTTCTTCTTTACAAATTCTTACCATTGCCCGTGCATACGGACCGTAAGATGTACGTTGCAGCATAACTTGATTCATGATGGCGGCGCCATCTACTAACCAACCAATAGCACCAATGTCTGCCCATGTTAATGTTGGATAGTTAAAAATGGAAGAATATTTTGCTTTGCCGGTATGAAGATTATCTAATAATTCATCACGACTGATTCCTAAAGTTTCAGCTGCAGTGTAAAGATATAAACCGTGACCTCCTTCATCCTGAACTTTTGCCAGTAATACTTTTTTTGCACGTAAACTTGGAGCACGCGTAATCCAGTTACCTTCAGGTAACATACCCACAATTTCAGAATGCGCATGTTGGGAAACCTGACGGATAAGATGTTTACGGTAATTTTCCGGCATCCAATCTTTAGGTTCAATCATTTCGTTTTTAGCTAATTTAGCTTCAAACAAATCTTCATGGTTTTTATTTTCCATATCCGCTTTTAAATAGACAAACAAATTTAATGTAAAATGGGGGTTTAAACAAGTGTAAAGAGGAGGGTAATACCCGAAAAATTAAGGTTTTTCTACCCAATCCCCATGCTCTTTTATTAAGGCGATAAGTTCGTCAACTGCAGTTTCACTGGTAACATTCTTTTTCACGACTTCTTTGCCTTTATAAAGTGAGATTTTATCCGGACCAGTTCCAACATAACCATAATCGGCATCGGCCATTTCTCCGGGACCATTAACTATACAACCCATTATCCCAATTTTAACTCCCTTCAAATGGTGAGTGCGTTCGCGGATTTTTTGAGTTGTTTCCTGTAAGTCGAATAATGTACGGCCGCAGCTCGGACAAGAAATATATTCTGTTTTACTTATGCGAGTACGCGTTGCTTGCAGGATTCCGAATGAAGTGGAATTACAGATTTGTGTAGAAACACAATTTTTTTGTTTGATCCAAATGCCATCACCAAATCCGTCTAACAGCAATCCGCCTAAATCCGTTGCGCTGAATAATTGAAATTGTGATTCGTTTAAATCGGCATAATTACGTTTAATAATGACAGGAACGTTGCATTTATTTAATTCCAATTCAATAAACATACGACGCAATTCGGGCATGGCATGGTCATTAAACGTGTCAGCAATTAACACCACTTTTTTCTCCTTATTAATTCTTTCAATAAAATCTTTTGAAAGTGAATTGAAGTCAACTGCGACAAAATTTAATTCATTCGATTTATCGGAAGATTTAAAATATTCTTCTGCACAAAACAGAGGATAAGTTCTGTCTTTGTGTTTTGTGTTTTTCCAAACTTCGGAGTTATATATAAATCCTAATGTTCCAGGAATTTCGAAATCTGCAACTTTATCGCCGCAATAGATGTAATCAACCGCCAAATCAGATAAATTCCACTTGTCTTGCGGAATTGAGTAATTGTATCCAACACCAAACAAAGAGGCCGGTGTGATTTCTTCTTTCATCGAATAATCTGCAATAACGCGAGGCACATGATGACTTCCAATGTTTATTACTTCGCGCGTTTTTCTTCGTTCATATTCAAAAGGGTTATAAGGAAGAGAATCTGTAGTTGATAATTCTTTAACAGGTTGATGATTTTTTCTATTGGCGTAGCGCTCAATTAAATTTTTCGCCACGGGAATTTCAAACTCGGGTTCTTCAGTCAATGAAACACGAACTGTATCTCCTAATCCATCTTCCAATAATGTTCCGATACCCACGGCAGATTTAATCCTTCCGTCTTCGCCATCGCCTGCTTCTGTAACACCTAAATGCAGAGGATAATTTCTGTTAGTTTCAATCATTTTAGCAACCAACAAACGATAAGCCTGAACCATCACTTGTGTGTTACTTGCCTTCATGGAAATAACGATGTTAAAATAATTATTCTCCTCACAAATTCTTAAAAATTCAAAAGCACTTTCCACCATTCCTAATGGAGTATCACCATATCGACTCAAAATGCGATCGCTTAAAGAACCGTGATTAGTGCCAATTCGCATGGCAGTTCCGTATTCTTTACAAATTTTTACCAGAGGAGTGAAGCGATTGCGTATTCTTTCCAATTCCGCTTCGTAAGCTGCATCCGTGTAATCAATAGTTTCAAATTTCTTTTTATCCGCGTAGTTACCCGGATTCACACGCACCTTTTCAATCACGCGCGCGGCGAACTCTGCTGCATTGGGAGTAAAATGAATGTCAGCGCAAATTGGAGTATTGTAGCCTTTTGACTTTAATTCTTTTTTTATGAGTTCCAGATTTTTCGCCTCGTTTAAACTTGGCGCTGTAATACGTACTAATTCGCATCCTGCTTCAATCATCCGTATGCTCTGTTCAACCGTGGCTTTAGTATCCATTGTGTCGGTTGTTGTCATGCTTTGAACACGTATAGGATGATGAGCGCCCATTAGCAATTCGCCGATTTTCACCTCACGGGTAATAAAACGGCTGTATTGTGTAAGGCTGTTGCAGTATGGTAAAATTTTCGACATCAATTAAAGAACAAAGTTATAGGAAAAATGTTGAATCCAAAGGTATTATTTTACCTCAATTTCATCTATAAAAATAAAAGCTTCACCACCGGCTCCGAGATGCCAATCGGGTAACTTGCCGAAATTTTTTGCTTTTATCTTAACGTATTTTGCGGTTTGCGCTTGTGGCAACGTAACAGTGAATTTTTTTAATTGTGCATCGTAGTTATCGGCGGGCACATCGTTTTCTATTATTCCAACTGATTTATAAGAAGTACCATCGTTCGAAATCAGGAACTCAACATTTTTGGGAAACAAAATCCATGGTCGGGTATCCTGTAAGAAATTTGCAGATATCTGATTGAATTGCGTTTCTTTTTGCAAATCGATAATGGCTTCAAAGTCTTGCCCCTGAAATCCCTGCCATTCACCTTTTCTCCAATTAACATCTCCATAAATACCATCCACAATCCCATCTGCTCCGCCAGCTGTGTATTGTGGATTGTAATTCGATTTAAGTAAAACTTTCCATTGATGAGGCTTTTTGTAGAAATAGGCCGTAGTTATTTTACTACTGTCTTTGTACGCATAAGTTTTAGCCTTTATGGTACAGGTTTTTGTAATTGAAAAGGAGTGTTTATAAGTGTTTAAGGTTCTATTTGGCTCCTGGCCATTATCAGTGTATACGGTTCGTTGATTTTCTGATTGCGGTTCAAGTGTAATAGTTAAACTGTCGGTAAAGGATTTGCTTTTAGCTCTAATGATTGGTGATGGAACTATAGGGAAATGAGTGATTCGTGTGTGCGGACGGTGTTTAGTGTTCTCTCCGTATTTCACGCTATCAGATTTATTGTCTACAATAAAAGTTATTTTGCTACCGGCTTCTATATACGAATGAGGAAGAAAAGAACGATAATGTATATTGTCATTGATTTTTATGGCTTTGATGGTTTCTCCATTTTTTAGTGTTGTTTTATTCGTGTTAATTGTAAATGTTTTTCCATTTTCCAATGTGAGTTTAATTTGTTGAAAGAAAGGAAGTGAGAACGCGTAATGATCGGCTGCAGGAGTTACCGGATAAAATCCAATGGAACTAAACACATACCACGCACTCATTTGGCCACAATCTTCATTTCCGATAAGTCCGTCGGGTGAATTTTTGTAAAATTGATTAAGTATTTTGCGAGTGTAATCAATTGTTTTAGTCGGTTTTCCAACGTAATTATATAGATAAGCCATATGGTGACTAGGTTCGTTACCGTGTGCGTATTGTCCAATTAAACCGGTTATATCAGCTTGTTCGCGTCCGGTAGTGGTAGAGGAAGCGGTAAATAAGTGGTCTAGTTTTTTTTCAAATGCCGAATCACTGCCGTGTAAAGAAATTAATCCACTTATATCTTGCGGAACATAAAATGAATACTGCCAGCTGTTTGCTTCTGTATAATGATTATTTACTTCAGCCGGTGAAAAAGGTTCAAGCCAATTCCCGTTTTTTCTTGGCCGCATAAAACCCGAATTCGCATCATATAGATTTTTGTACGATTGAGCGCGAATGATATAGTTTTTAAAGTCTTCTTGTTTTTTTAATTTCCTAGCCATTTGTGCAATACACCAATCATCATAGGCGTATTCTAAAGTTTTTGAAACGCTTTCAGATTCATCATCTATCGACAAATATCCATTTTGAATATAAATTGGTTGGCCGAAGGCTGTGTAATTTGATGCGGATTTAATAGCGTTAAATAACTCCAATGTGTCGGGTATACATATTCCTTTGAGAAACGCATCAACTATTACCGGAACAGAATGATAGCCAATCATACATTCCGTTTCGTTGGAAGATAATTCCCATACAGGCAACCTTCCTGCTTCTCTGTAATTAGCCATAAATGTTTGTAAGAAGTCTTTCGTTCTCTTTTTATCAATGATGGTTAAAAGAGGATGTAAGGCACGATAAGTATCCCATAGAGAAAAAACATTATAGTGGTTATAGTTTAGTGCTTCGTGAATTTTGTCATCACGGCCTCTGTATTTCCCGTCAACATCACTGTTTATACTTGGATGTATCATGCAGTGATAAAGAGAAGTATAAAAAACAGACAACTTGTTAACGTCATCATCAATTACTTCAATTTTTTTTAGCTCCTGATTCCATATTTTTTCAGCCTCATTTTTGTAGTGAGCGAAATCCCACAATGGAGCTTCAGTTTGTAAATTTTGTAGGGCGCCCTTTTCGTCTACATTAGATAAAGCCACTTTAACGATTAATGGTTGACCATCTGCAACATTAAAGTTAAAATATGCACCATCGGGCTTGTCAGATGCCGTTGGTTTATCCTTTAGTGTTTTATTTATTGAAACCCCTGATTTTTTAATTGGTTTAGAAAATTTTATAGCGAAATATATGTTTTGTTTTTTTGCCCAAGCTTCACTCACTCTATATCCAATTACGGTTGTGCTGTCAACAATAGAAAATGAGCAATCTAAAGTTTTATCTCTGTGTAGAAGGTCTAAAACAATGTTTGCTTTTTCTGTTTTAGGAAATGAATAGCGATGAATACCTACTCTAATTGTAGAGGTTAATTCAGCTTTAATATTTCCATCTTCTAATTTGACACTATAATATCCAGCTGATGCGTTTTCATTTTTGTGATAAAACTTGGAAGAGTAAATTTTATTATCCAAACTTGGTACACCAATTGTGGGCATTAATAAAATATCTCCCCAATCACTCACGCCTGTTCCGCTCAAATGAGTGTGTGAAAAACCATAAATCACACTATCGCTGTAATGATAACCACCGCAACCATCCCAGCTGCCATCGATGCGTGTATCAGGACTGAGCTGAACCATTCCGAATGGTAAAACAGCGCCTGGAAAGGTGTGGCCATGTCCGCCGGTACCAATAAATGGATTTACATATTGAGCAAAATTTTGAGCAAGAACCTGAAGTTGCAATAAAACACCAATGTAAATAAATAGTTTTTTCACGATTTGAAGTTACAAATATTATTGCTGCGACAGGATATCGTACAAGGAAATAAAAGTTAATTTTTGACCTGTTTTCCCAAATGGCATCACCGTTATTTCAATTTCTTCTCCGGGCTCAATATCAAAATAATTTCTTTCAGTAAAACCTAAATCTTTGATGTAAAGGTTTTTTACCAGGCTCTTACTTTTGAATTTTACATTACCGAATTCATCAGCATATTTTATGTCTAAATCAGGTTTAGGTAATTTTAGTTCTTTAGGAGAGACAAAATAGTATAAGGTCTTTTTAACTGTGTTAGAGTCTGTAAAAAGTTTGCAGGAAATATAACATTCGTTTTTATTGATGGTTTTTAATTCGTCATCAGTTAATCGCAGGTAGGTTAATGATGAATTAGGTTTTACAGCCACCTCCGAATTTTTTTCGTAGAGTATTTTTCCGTAGAAATCCTTTACACATAATTCCATTTTACCTTTAATTTCTTCAAAATTATCATTAAGTATATGGCATTCGTAATAAATGTCGCTTTTAATTATGGAGAGTAAAACATTATCATATAATCTTTCCAATTCATAATAAAATGCTTTAGGTTGTTTGTAGTAATCGATTGCGCTCCACGAGGTAGCCGGCCAGCAGTCGTTCAATTGCCAGAAGAGTGTGCCCATGCATGCGGGTTTAGCACGACGATGTGCTTCTATGGCGATTTGCATTCCGCGTGCTTGTGTAAGTTGTGATATGTAAATGTATTTTTCAAAATCTTTGGGTACAGTGAAATCGCGTTCCATATACGTTTCAATAGTTTTAAATCCTGTCGGATGTTTTTGATGATTTTTAATGGCGTCGGAATTCAGTGTCATTTGGGAGAGATATATAAACTCTTTAAAGGAGTTCAAATTTGGTAAACTTTGAAAACCATATTCGGCCATAAATCGGCCAACTTTTTTTTCATAAACCTCAAAAGGCTCATTTCCCCACCAAACTCCCCAATAATGCGAATCTCCCTGTGTTAAACTTTCTTTGTGTCCCCAGCCAATTTGCGGTGAAGTTGGGGTATAGTTTGTTTTTGGCGCATGTTCTTTTACAATACCTGGAAGCACTTGATGAAATAATTTCAAATAATCATTCCATATTTTTATTGAATCACTTTTAGAATAATTAAATTGTTTTTGCCAACTCCAATTATTCCAACCTTCATCAATTTCATTATTGCCACACCATAAAGCAATACAAGGATGTAAAGCTAAGCGATGGACTTGTTCACCGGCTTCTTTTTTTACATTTTCAATGAATGCCGAATCGCCTGGGTACATGGCGCAAGCAAACATAAAATCCTGCCATACTAAAATTCCACTCTTGTCACAAGCTTTGTAAAATTCCTCATCTGCATATGTTCCACCGCCCCATACACGTAACATATTCATCCCTCTGCTTTTTGCCAGCATAACAACGGTGCGGTAATCATTTGCGCTAACTCGTGATAAAAAATTATCCTGCGGAATATAATTAGCACCTTTAATAAATACAGGTTTACCATTAAGTTTAAAGTAAAATGTTTTGCCAATAGCGTCATCTTCCTGTACTAATTCAATTGAACGCACACCAACACTAACGGTTTTGCTATCGATACTTCCTGACTTTTTTATCAATGTAATAGTGTAGTCATAAAAATTTTGCTCACCCATTCCGTTGCACCACCATAATTTCGGACGAGGAATTTTTAAAGTAATAGCAAATGGTCTCACACCTTTATTATATAAACTCACACGCTGTCCCTCTTTTGGAAAAACTTCACCACTGCTTAAATCTTTAATGAACATATCATAATAGCCATCTCTATAGGTGTGAATGTCAAATTTAAGTGTGAACGTAGCCAGCGAATCGGTAACTTTCGTAACAGTATAATGGATGTCTTTTATCTCAGCAACATTTAAGAAGCGTAATTTTACATTTTTAAAAATTCCGGTAGTTACAAAACGCGGACCCCAATCCCAACCATATTGATATTGAGCTTTGCGTGTAAAAACTTTTTCTTCACCGGGTAGAGTATAAGTAAGTTGTGAGCTTAATTGTTTCCCTTTTTTAACGGCACTTTCAAAAACAACATAGAGTGAATTATTTCCTTCTTTCAAGTAAGGTTTAATATCAATAGTCCACGAGCGAAACATATTGTCGGCAACTAAAATCTCCTGATTATTTAACAGAACTTTTGCGTAAGTGTCTAGTCCTGCAAATACCAATTCTATTTTGTCGCTTTGTAAATCAGCCTTTGTGATTTTAAAAGTGGTTTTGTATTCCCAATCTTCGTTTTCTATCCATCGTAAGTTTTTTTCGTTATCGCCGAAGAATGGTTCAGGAATAATTTTGTTGTTTAGTAAATCGGTGTGCACACAACCGGGAATGGTTGCATTACGCCATGTGTTTTTCCCTTTTTGAGAAAATTGCCAACCTTTATGTAATGTAATCTCTTTGTTTTGGGCAAATGCAACAAAGGCCAAACAGAAAGAGAAAACGAGTGGAATTATTTTTTTTAGTTGAGTTGTTGACATATCAAGTGTATTTCATTTGCGTTAGCAGTATCATTTTCCAGAATAGCAGCTGAATGGAATTCTAAAGCGCCGGTAGCTTCTGAAATATTTTTAATATTTGAAGAGCGAATGCCTCCGCCAGGAATAATTGTTATGCGCCCGTTCGCTAACTCAACAAATTGTTTCAAATTCTCTTTTCCTTCTAGTGCTGTTGCTGCTCCACCCGAAGTAAGTATACGTTTAAATCCGCAAGAGATTATTTGTTCTAGTGTTAATTCTTTGTTTTTTGTTTCATCAAACGCTCTGTGAAAAGTGCAGGGGAGAGGTTGTGCCAATTGAACGAGCGCTTTGCATGCTTCAACATTGATGGTGTTGTCAGGGTTAAGAACACCAAACACAACTCCATCGCAATTATGCTTTTTACAATTTAAGATTTGTTGTTTCATGATTTCAATTTCTTTTTCAGTGTAAAAAAAGTTTCCGGTACGTGGGCGAATCATGACAAAAACAGGTATATCTGTTTTTCGCAAAACTTCCTTCATTAAATTTTCATCCGGCGAAAGTCCGCCCTCTTTATAATTTTCACAGAGTTCTATGCGGTCCGCACCACTCTTTTCTGCGATGATTGCAGATTCTAAATTGAAACAGGCTATTTCTATTTTTTTAAGCAATTACAATAAGCTTTTTGCGTCGATGAGTTTGTTGTTAATCTCAGGAGAATAAACAGCGTAGTTAAATCCTTTTTGCAAGCAATAAGCTCCGTGTTCGCCTTTTTTGTTGATGGCAATAAAACCTATTTGAATTTCGTCTAATGGTTTGTTTCTTCTTTTGGCACTTGCAATTATTCGTTCGGTTGCTTTTTTGCAGGCTTCCTCAGGCGAAAATCCTTGTCGCATGAGTTCTACCACAGTATGACATCCGGCCATTCGGATTACTTCTTCACCATGACCTGTAGCGGTTGCAGCACCAACTTCATTGTCTACATATAATCCTGCACCAATGATTGGTGAATCACCAACACGGCCATGCATTTTAAAAGCCATTCCACTGGTTGTACAAGCACCTGACAAATTTCCGTTCATATCGAGAGCAACCATTCCAATTGTATCGTGGTTTTCAATATTAACTTTGGGTTTATATTCTGATTTCTTAAGCCATTCTTTCCATTCAGTTTCTGATTCGGCAGTCAAGAGATTTTCTTTTTTGAATCCTTGAGATAGGGCAAACTGTAAAGCGCCATCGCCAACTAACATAACGTGCGGTGTTTTTTCCATTACGGCACGAGCTACGGAAATTGGATGCACAATGTGCTCTAAGCAAGCAACGGAACCAATATTGGAAAACTCATCCATGATGCAAGCATCTAAAGTAACACGCCCGTCTCTATCAGGTCTGCCACCCAGTCCTACGCTTCTTTCTTTTGGATCGCCCTCGGGAATTTTTACACCGGCTTCTACGGCATCAAGGGAACGACCGTTAGATGATAGAATTTTCCATGCTTCGGCATTCGCTTCTATGCCAAACCGCCATGTAGAAATAACAATGGGTTTAATTGTTTTTTTTCCGGAATCAGCGATAACTTCAGTAGCTTTCGATTTATTAAATGTAAAGAGTGAAGCAGTTAACGCCGATAGTTTCAAAAAATCTCTTCTGTTAGCCATTTTATGGTTTTAAAAAATGTTTAGCGTAATTTACGTTTAGCTTATCGAGTATTGCAGTGTTCTTTTTAAGCCTAGTGATGAAGCTGTTGAAATTTTTATTCTCAGGCTGTGTCCATAATACTTCTGATAAAGCGATTAATCTTGGAACGGCCATGTATTCAACTTGTTTTTCATTGAGGATATATTCAGTCCAGACATTTCCTTGCGCCCCCAAAATAAATTCAGATTCTTGAGTAGAGAGAATTTTTGGCGTCGGATTATAATTGTAAACTGAATCTAACGGATTATAACCTCCGATGGCTAGCGGCTCTTTTGTTTTGTCTTTACTTTGGTAATGATCAAAGTAGCACGGTTTCCCTGGAGTCATCACTACAAAGTGTTTTTGCTTGGCAGCGGCAATTCCCCCTTCAGTACCACGCCAACTCATAACAGCGGCATTTGGGGCTAAACCGCCCTCTAAAATTTCATCCCAGCCAATTATTTGTTTGCCTTTGCTATTTAAATATTTTTCTATTCTAGTAATGAAATAACTTTGAAGTTCGTGCTCATCTTTTAATCCTTCTTTTTTTATGCGTGACTGACAGGTTGCGCAGGTTTTCCATCTTGTTTTCGGGCATTCGTCGCCGCCAATGTGAATGTACTTACCCGGAAAAAGCGCTATCACTTCATCTAAAACATCTTGTAAGAAATTAAATACTGAATCTTTTGTGCAATAAACATCATCAAACACTCCCCAACCTTTCGCTACTTCTTGTTTCTTGCCCGAACAAGATAGCCAAGGGTAAGCGGCAATTGCAGCTAATGAATGTCCGGGCATTTCAATTTCCGGAACAATGGTGATATGACGGTCGGAAGCATACTTTACAATCTCCTTAATTTCTTCTTGTGTGTAAAAACCTCCATAGTGAATGGTGTCATATTTTTGGTCGCTGTATTTTCCAACCATGGTGCCGTTACGCCATGCGCCTACAGAAGTGAGTTTGGGATATTTTTTTATTTCAATACGCCAACCTTGATCTTCGGTTAAATGCCAATGAAATGTATTGAGTTTATACATCGCGAGGATATCGATGTATTTTTTTATAAAGGAGGCTGGGAAGAAGTGTCTGCATACATCCAAATGCATACCACGCCATGTGTAACTAGGACGATCTCTGATTAATAAGCAGGGCAACTGAAATGTTTTTTGCGGCGCAACTTTAAGTGATTTTATTTCTTGAGGAGGAATAAGTTGAATTAATGTTTGAAGTGCATAAAAGGCACCCGCACCTTTTCCTTCTGCAACAATATTGATGCGCGCAGGATTAATGTCTAAATGATAGTTCTCATAAAAACCTGCTTCAAAATCAGGGTAAGAGAAAGAAATGAAGTTTCCTGTTTTGAGAATGTTATCTACAATTTCTAGTTTGAAGCCATAGTTTTTTTCAAGGTAATCATTAAATAAATCAACATCGGCTTTAAAGGCCCCATTCTTATCTACAATTTTTGTTTGTGACGACAAAGTGAAATAACCGTCATTTATGGTAAGGTCGTTTGGGTATGGAATAATTGGCAGTAAAGGTTTTTGTGAAAGTAAACCGTTTGTAATGCAAACTAAAGCAATAAGTAAATACTTCATCCTAAATTAATGTGGAAGTTTGTCTTTCAATAAGCCGTAAGTGAATGTTCCTGCAATGGCACTAAGCAGTACAATCAAAATAATTAAGTGTCCGCTGCCAACTAAAGCGTATAACGGTCCTGGACATGCTCCGGTTAATGCCCAACCAAATCCAAAGCATAAACCTCCGATAACTGTTCCTTTGTTTAATTCTTTCGGTGCAATAACTATAGGATTACCTGCAGAGTCCTTTACATTGAATTTTTTAATAATAAAAATGGATAGTGCTCCTATGGCAATTGCAGAACCGATTATGCCATACATGTGAAAGGATTGAAAATGGAACATTTCCTGAATTCGAAACCAAGAAATTACTTCGGCTTTGATTAATATGAAACCGAAAATTATACCAACTATAAAGTATTTTAAATTTTTCATGTTGTTAAAAGAATAAAGGAATGATAAACCACGACATAATTAAACCTCCTGCAAAAAAACAAATCGTAGCAACGAGGGATGAAAATTGTAAATTAGACAAACCCATAATGGAGTGACCCGATGTACAGCCATTAGCGTAACGAGTTCCAAATCCGACTAAAAATCCGCCCACTATCATAAAAACAAATCCGTTTACTGAAAGTAAGTTTTGGAAATTAAAAATTTCGGTAGGATATAAGTTAGAAAAATCAGTAATACCATAAGCTTGTAAATCTTTAATGGTATTTTCAGAAATCTGTACCGGTACAGGATTTTTAAAAAGCACACCTGCAATAAATCCACCGGTTATTACACCGAATACAAAAACCAAATTCCAGGCTTCTGCTTTCCAGTTGTAGTCAAAAAATTTTACTTTAACCGGAATGCACGCCGCACAGAAATGTCTGAGCGAAGACGAAATCCCAAACGATTTATTACCTAAAATTAAAAGTAATGGGACCATTAATCCGATAAGCGGACCTGATACATACCATGGCCAGGGTTTTGTAAGTAATTCGAGCATATTAATGTGTTGTTTCGTTTGTGTTTTTTAATTCAATGCCTTGTTTAGCAAAGATTGATTTTACTTTAAACGCATACCATGCAAGGTAAGCAAAACAAAATACAGTTACAATGTAAGAGCTATGTGGATTCATTTTGTCTACCAAAAATCCTTGGAAAGGAGGAATTAAAGCGCCACCTAATATCATCATAACTAATAGCGAAGAACCTTGATTTGTGTATTTTCCAAGTCCGTTTATTGCTAATGCAAAAATGCATGGCCACATCACAGAACAAAATAATCCGCCGCTTATAAATGAATAGAGTGCAAGATTGCCGGTGCTTACCAAGCCAATAACCATCATTGCGCATGCGGTGAGTGATAGTATCATTAGAGTGCGCGCAGGATTATCGCCGGATAAAACAAAAATGAGCGACGCGATTAAAATATAAGGAATGTAAAAGTAGAAGTCCTCAACACTACTTCCTCGTAAATAGTTAACGCCAAAGATAACGCCAAAAGCAATGAGGGGCGTTACAAATTGCATAATGCGTTTGGTTGCCGGTTTGAAATTGAATACTGCGATTGAGCCTGTCCATCTTCCAATCATTAAACTTCCCCAATACAAGGAAATGAAATGAGAGATTTTAGTATGATCGATGCCTTTTATCTCCGGCATTTGCAATAATGCACCAAGGTTACTTTGTATTGAAACTTCGACACCTACGTAAACAAAAATTGCAAGCATTCCAAAGGTGAGTTGTGGATATTTCAAAGCTCCCAAATCTTTACCCAGCGTTTCGTTATTGGTTACGATGGGAAGTTTTGAAAACCAAAGAATGGAAGCGCACAAAATAAATAATCCGAATAAGATAAGAGCGGGAATTTTAACCGCTTCCAAACTACTGTCGGCAGCAGATGGTGCTGATATGTTGCCGAATAAAGCATAACTAAGAATTACCGGACCTATTGTAGTTCCGAATGAGTTGATTCCTCCTGCTAAATTTAAGCGATGAGATCCGGTTTCAGGCGCACCGAAATTAATAACAAATGGATTGGCAACAATTTGTTGTAAAGCAAAACCTAACCCGATGACAAAAAGCGCGCTTAATAGTAACGGATAAGAAAACAAACTTGCCGCAGGAATAAAAAATAAGGAGCCAATAGCAGAGATTATTAATCCTAATATTAAAGCTTTTTTGTAACCGATTTTATTAATGGGGTCACCTTTGGCTCGTGAAATGAAAAAGTAAATAAGAGAGCCAACAGCATAGGCAGCGTAAAAAGCTAAGTCGACCAATTGCGATTGAAACTGACTAAGCGTAAATTTTTCTTTAAACAAGGGAATTAAAATTCCGTTGCTTGCCGCCACAAAGCCCCAAAAAAAGAATACACTAATTAAGGCTATAAATGAAGATTGTAATTTTTGCATAATAATGAATCTAAAATATTGTTTTAGCTCTTGAGTTACTTATGCCTCGACCTGAAGTTTTTAACAAACAGGTTGCGATATTTAATTTAAACGCAGTGTCAGGCGCCTAAATATTAAGATTAATTTTAGTTTATGGAATTACTGTACCCTAAAAACTGGAATGATTACGAATTAATTGATTGCGGCAATTTTGAAAAGTTGGAACGCTTTGGCAAATACATCACCATAAGACCGGAGCCGCAGGCAGTGTGGCCTAAAGTTTACGATGAGAAAGAATGGGAAAAGTTAGCACATGTAAAGTTTGTGCCAAAGTCGAGCTCAAGTGGGGAATGGAAGAAATTAAAACAAATGCCCGATCAATGGACTGTTAATTACAAATTAAATGCCAGTGAAAAGGAGGGAGAACTTGTTTTTAGATTGGGTTTAACTTCATTTAAGCATGTAGGGATTTTTCCGGAGCAGGCGGTTAATTGGGACAGCATCTCTACTTTTTTATCTAAGCTCAATAAACCAAAATTTTTAAATCTGTTTGCGTATACGGGTGGAGCGTCAATAGCCGCGCGTGCGGCAGGTGCGGATGTAACACATGTTGATAGTATTAAGCAAGTGGTAACATGGGCCAACGAAAACATGCAAAAATCCAATTTAGATAATATCCGTTGGATGGTGGATGATGCATTAAAGTTTGCAAAGAAGGAAATACGTCGCGGCAACAAGTATCAAGGAATTATTTTAGATCCGCCCGCTTATGGCCATGGTCCGAATGGTGAAAAATGGAAATTGGAAGATAACATTAGTGAAATGATGGAAAGCGTACTTCAACTGGTGGATGAACACAAGCATTTGTTGATATTAAACGCGTATTCGCTTGGATTTTCGGCTTTGGTGCCTGAAAATTTATTAAAACCATTTGCACAGAAAAATAAATCTAAACTAACGGTCGGTGAACTGTACCTTCCTTCTAAATCAGGAATAAAATTACCACTTGGTGTTTGGGGCAAATTAGAAAAATAGACATGAGAAAAGCAGTAACTGTTATAATGTTGTTAGCTAGTTTGGCCGGAGTGTGTCAAATAAATTGCGAAGCTATTCGTGCTCCCGGAACAAGTTATCAGGCAGTTAATTTTAAGCATGGCAAAGGAAAATTACTTCCGACCGATTCGGCGATTACCAATCAAATGAAGCAAAAGATTTTCGAATTAAAATTGGTTAGTAATTTAAGTCCGACCGAAAAGGATGAATTAGCAAAGTATAAAATTAAGTTTAATGAAACAGATACTATTATGTTTTATGATTGGGACATCTTACATAATGGTAAAGTGGGATATTTTGGCCCGGCAGTGGCGCGCGTACGTTTTACCTGCACCGACAGCATGTTTTATACGCAAAAATATTTACTGAAAAAGGATGAAACTAAGTACGTGCCGAATCAATTTAAAATAATCAGAATGAATGAATCGGACTTTATCATTAACGATCGCATTCATCCCTACATGAACATTAATTACTATTTTAAGAAGTAATTACTTTTTCCTTTTATCATCGTTAGTAATAGAAATTTTCATGCGAATGTTTTCCTTTGGCCGATCATTCTTATCCGTTTTTACCGCTGCAATTTTATCAATCACTTCCAAACCTTCAATTACTTCACCAAAGGCAGTATAATTATTATCAAGGTGGGGTGTGCCGCCAATAGTTTCGTAAGTTTTCTTTTGTGCGCTGCTAAATGTATAGCGTTTAGATTTAAAATATTCAGCAATCGAAACTGAATCGGTGAGCTGTTTAACCGCCCAATTCAAGCTGTCGTTTTTATTTTGAGTAAATAAACGAATGTAGTACTCTTTTAATTTTTTGCTTTTGCCTCCAAAACCAACTAAATAATTAGTTTTAATGACAACATCTCGGTTTACTCTGATTTCCGCTTTTTTAAGAGCAGTAGAATCATATTTTTTGCCCATTACAATATAAAATTGGCAACCTGAAGATTCTTTTTTCGGATTAACATCATCCCCCTCTCTGGCCGCGGCAATTACACCTTTCTTATGATATATGTTTTTATTGAATTCGGCAGGAATCCAATAGCCTATATCACCATTTCCCAATAAAACGGTATCATTTGCCCGCTTACTGTCGGGGTCACCTCCCTGAATCATAAAGCTGTTTATCACTCTGTGAAACAATAAGCTATCGTAGAATCCAGCACGAACAAGTTTCAAAAAATTGGTTTTGTGAAGGGGTGTTTCTTCGTAAAGCTTTAGCTTCATGTCTCCAAATGAAGTGCTGATTAATATTGTTTCTTTAGAAAGTGTTTGGCTGCGGTAAGCGACTGAGCTAAACACAATTAAAATGCTAAAAATTAAGCTTTTACTATTTGTCATTTATAATAAAATGGATTATATTTGCTATACGAATATCGTACATTTAAAATTAATACAATGAAACTAAAAGGCATTTTAATTGGATTAGCTGTGGTTGGTGTTTTTTACCTATGTAATACTTCATGTAAAAAGAATACAGATTGCGTTGCAACTGTTGTTTGTTGGGACTCTACCGGAACGACAATAGAAGGTGTTGATGTGTTACTTTATGCGAATGTAAAAACACCTAATCAAGGTACAATTACGGCTGATTTACGTGCAAGTGGCAAAACTGATGCGGCAGGACGTGTTACTTTCACCTTTAAATTACCTGCTATTTATGATATCCGCGCTACAAAATCAAGCGCAACTTCAACCTTGTCTGGTGTTAGTATCATTAAGCTGGAAGAAGGTAAAAACGTTGAGAAAATCGTTACAGTTCGCTAATTAAGAATTTATAATAGTAAGGCAGTCTTGAGCGGGCTGCCTTTTTTATTTTAAAAAATCTTGGATTCCTGTTGTCTGAACTAATAATTTATGTAGTTTTAGTGTTTCTTGTAATAGCTTGAAATCCTTAAAGCGCATATCTGTTTATATAAAAACTTCATTCTTGTTTTGTGTTACTGCCTTACTTTATTCATGTGGGAGTAATAGTGAAAAAGTGGTTAATGAAGGCGTAATTGAATATGAAGCCAAGGTTGTAGACTATAACCACCCACTTGCTGAGCTTGCTCCTGGCTCTGCTACTTTAAAATTTAAAGACGATAAGTACATGATGGAAATGACTGCCATGGGTATGTTCAAGAACATGTATATCTGTAACTTACAGAATAAAACTTTGGTTCAAATGGTTAATTTCCTTGATTTAAAACAAGCCAGCATTGATAGTGAAAGTGTTATTTTAAAGGAAAACGAAGGGTATAAACTAATTATTGAAGAGACCTCAGAAGAAAAGACAATTGCAGGCTATAAATGCAAACGTATTAAGGTGAAAAAAGCGAGTAATCCGGATATTACTTTTGATGCCTATTATACAACTGATATGGGCGACGAAAATGTAAATTCACTTAGTCCCTACTCAGGTATTAAAGGTATGTTAATGCAATACCGACTCAGTAAAATGGGACTGGAAATGGAGTTTGTAGCCAAATCTGTGAAAAAGGAGACTGTACCCTCTAATACATTTGAAATTCCTGATAATTTCAAAATCATCTCAAAACAACAAATGCAGGACTTCTTTAATCAGTTCTAGTTAAGCCATAGTTGTTTAGCCCAAAATTTATTTGATAATCTGACTTAAATTTTCTTATTTTAAGCTCTAGTTTAAAATGGCTAAGAAGCTTTTTTCATTTAAGTATTTACTTTCGGCACTCGCTATTGTTTTTGCTTTAGTATTGTTCTCCTGTAAAGGTGAAGATAGTAAAGTAAGTGATGAGGGGCAGATAGAGTACGAAACAAAAGTGGTGGATGAAAACCATCCTTTAGCAGGCTTGGCACCAAGCTCAGCAACTTTAAAATTCAAAAAAGATAAATTCATAATGGAGATGAGCACTATGGGCATGTTTAATACCATGTTTATGGTTGATTTCACCAATAAAACCTTAACTCAAATGGTTAAGTTTATGGATGTAAAACAAGCTTGTATTGAGAATGAGAAAGAAGTGCTTCTTGAAAACTCAATGTATAAATTGAAAATAGAGGAAACTAACGATACCAAAGTAATTGCAGGATATAAATGCCATAAAATAAAAGTAACTATGGTGAATGATCCTACAGTAACTTTCGATGCTTATTACACAAAAGAGATGCAAGTAGAAAATGTAAATTCTTTGAGTCCTTACGTTGGAATTAAAGGTATGTTGATGCAATATCGTTTAAAGAAAATGGGACTTGAATTACAGTTTACTGCAAAAAAAGTAAAGAACATTGAAATTCCTGATAACACCTTTGAATTGCCTGCTTATTATAAAATTGTAGATAAGGCAGAAATGCAGAAGTTTTTTAGCGGTCTTCAGTAAAATTAACCGCTCGTCTATTTTACATAATTTAACAGCCATAAAGCCTTAAATTGGTACGACATTTGAAACAATAAATAAAACAACAACATGAAAAAACTAATTACTGCTGTAGCCATTTTAATTTGCGGATTTGCAAATGCACAGATAAAAGAAGGATCAATTACCTATGCTATGACTTTTGAAGGTTTGCCTGCTGAGCAAGCAGCAATGCTTGGTGATATGGAAACGAAAGTCACCTTTAAAAACGGAAAATCGTTAACTGAAATGACATCTATGATGTTCAATAACCAAACAATGGTTGATGAAAAAGGCATGACCATGCTGATGGAACAAATGGGAAATAAGTTTGCGGTTAAACAAACTAAAGAGGAAATGGAAAAGGAAGCTGCTAAAGCAAAGGACAAGCCGGCTGATCCAAAGATTGAATACATCGACGAAACTAAATCCATTGCAGGGTATGATTGTAAAAAAGCAATCGTAACAGTTTATGGAAAGGATAGCAAAGAGGAAAAAGTAGAACTTTGGTATTGCGATAAATTTGATAATCCAAATAAAGACGGCAAAGGGCGTGGTCAAATGGTGATGAAGGGATTAAAGGGAGTTCCATTTGAATACACTACAGGAGGACAAGGCGGAATGAAAATTAAAATGGTTGCGAAAGAAGTTTCAACATCGGCTGTTGCGGATTCTAAATTTGAATTATCTACTGAAGGATATAAGATGATGACAATGGAAGAATTAAAAGCAATGCAAGGCGGAAGACAATAGAAATTGAATAAGTATAAATAAAAAGCCTCCCGATTTAATCAGGAGGCTTTTTTTATGGATTTAAATTTAATTAATGTGCGCCAAAACGGAAGCCCAAACTTTGTTTGCTTTGTGTTTCGCCAATTTGTAAATGCTTCACGTCATCAAGTGTTAATGAACTTAAAGTTTCATTTGTTCTTTGCGCGGTTGGCATTGCGGCCATTCGTAAATTTTGTTTCATTACCACCTCGCCAATCGTTTGTCTAACGGTTCGCGCATTACCGAAAAACTTATCACGCTTTTCGTGAAGCGCAGAGAAGTATTTATGTAAATGTTCACGCGCTTCTTCCGACATTTTTAAACCTTCTTTCTTTAAAAGCGCGTCCGCAATTATCATTAATTGATCGGAGTTGTAATCGTAGAAATGAAACAGTTTATCAAACCTGGATTTTAATCCCGGATTCATTTCAATAAATTTATGCATGTTATCAGGATAACCGGCCACAATTACACCAAACTTACCGCGGTGATCTTCCATTCGTTTTAAAATTACCTCAATGGCTTCTTTACCAAAATCGTGTTGTCCGCCGCCTTCTGATAAAGCATAAGCTTCATCAATAAATAAAATTCCACCCATCGCGGCATCTACTTTCTCCTGCGTTTTTAACGCGGTTTGCCCAACATAACCTGCAATTAGTCCTTCACGGTCAACTTCAACAATGTGCCCGCCTTCCAACAATCCAAGGGCTTTATAAATTTTTGCAATGATACGGGCTAAAGTTGTTTTTCCTGTTCCGGGATTTCCTGTAAAGACAGAGTGTAGCGAAAATTTATTCACTACATCCTTACCCATTTCGTTATAGAACTTAATGAGCTTTACCAATTCATTTAAATCTTGTTTAATGTTATCCATTCCGGTTAATTCATTTAACTCCGCCATAGCTAACTGCAAATCTTTTTCGTTTACGACAAGATTTAATTTTTTCTTATCCTCAGTAATGAAGACTTGTTTTAAATCATCGATTGTAATAGTGGATAAATCTTCTTTAGTGATATTGTCGAGGTTCGCTGATTTCATAATACGAACTCCCAGGTTTTGTTTTGCTTCTTCAATTAATCCGTGAACAAAACGCGCATTACCAAACGATTTATTCCGCTTGCGATAAGCTTCAGTTAATTGCTCTTTTAAATATTCATCGGCATCCGGTGTTATACTTACTTGTTTATTTTTTGCAGCAAACTGAGCAATTTGATATAATTCTTCCGGTAAATAATCATCAAACTGGAAGTATTCGGAGAAACGTGATTTTAATCCGGGGTTGCTTTCTAAGAATACATTCATTTCTTTAGGATAGCCTGCTACTATAATAGCAATATCACCCGGACCATCACTCATTTCTTTCAATAAAATTTCAATTACTTCTTTTCCAAAATCTTTGCTGTCGTCACCGGCGCGAGATAAAGAATACGCTTCATCAATAAATAAAATTCCGCCGCGTGCATCCTCAATCGCTTTTTTTACTTTAGGAGCAGTTTGTCCGATGTATTCGCCAACTAGGATGGAACGATCCACTTCATGCACATGTCCTTTGCTAAGTAAACCCATCTTGTGATAAATTTTACCGAGCATTTTTACGATAGTAGTTTTTCCTGTTCCGGGATTTCCGGTGAAAACAGAATGCAAGGAAATTTTAGAATTATCATCAAAGCCTTTTTCTTTTCGAAGCTGATTAAACTTTAAATAAGTGATGTTTTCGTTTAAGCTCTTCTTTACGTTTTCCAGTCCGATTAGCGCTTGAACATCTTCTAATAGTTCTTCCAATGTTTTATCCGGCGCACTTGTACTTGTTTGCGCTGAGGTATTGTTAGAATTAGAGTTGACCGATAAAGTTTGCTGAATGGAAGTGATAAGTTCAGGTGTACCTTCCTCATCAATGTCTTTACACTGAAAAGTTACACCACCAATTAACACATCCATGAAAACTACTTCCAGTGTGTATTGATCGTCCTTCCATGAGCCTGCGTTATTATGTCCCCACCCTAAATCAACCGTATAAGAAAACCCACTTTTATCAGAATCGATATAACCTATTTTGCTTTGATGAGCTTTGGGTTGGCCTGCATCATCAATGTAATTTAAAAACAATTCATAGTTGAAGTCGGAGTTGGTAAGCGCTTTAATTTTTATTTCAGCCCAAATATATTGCGTTGTAGCTTTATTGAATGTTTTTAAATATTTGCGGTGACGCTGTTGCCAGCCGTCATAATCACCGGCATAAAGTTTAATGTGCTCAATTGTAAAGTAAGGATTTGAATTATTTGTAACTAAACCTACATCTTCAATAAAAAATTGTTGTTCACCAATTACATTTCCATCAATTAAAGCTAACCATTTATAGGTTCCTTTTTTCCAAAAAATTCCCGGAGTAGCATTGCCCCAGCCATCGCGTACGTATGCGATATTATCATCCTTACTTACCTTTAAGTCTGTTTCTAATTCGCATATTTTTTCGTTATTACCCGGAATAATCTTTTCGCAACGAATGGTAACTTTAGTTTGCCAATCTTCCTCATCAAAAAGTTTATTGAATAAAGCTATTTCACAACGAATGTAAGTTGTTTCCGCTTTATCAAAAACCGTGCGGTATCTTTTGGTAGAATTAGCCATCCATTCATCTGATGAATAAACAGAAAGGCTTTTAAATTTAAAACGTTTTTCCATTTTTAATTAGTTGTTACAGATGACAAATATTGTTGCCATTTCCAGGCCGACAACATCATTTCGTCTATATTAAATTTGGGTTCCCAGTTTAATTCTTTTTTAGCCAAATCATTATTAGCATATATTGACATTACATCACCTTCTCTTCGCGGACCAACCTTATAGTTTAGTTTTAACCCTGATACTTTTTCAAATGAGTTAATTGCTTCGAATACACTCACTCCGTTTCCTGTTCCGAGATTAAACAGGCTCACTCTGTTTTTGTTTTTACCCTTTAGAATATAATCGAGTGCTTTAATATGCGCATCTGCTATATCAGTTACATGAATGTAATCGCGGATGCATGAACCATCACGAGTTTCATAATCACTTCCGTGAACATGCATTTCTTTAATTATACCGGCAGCAGTTCGTGTAATAATAGGAACTAAACTAGTTGGCGCGCCTAATGGAAGTTCTCCTATTTTAGCGGTTTTATGTGCGCCAACCGGATTAAAATAGCGCAATAGTACTGAATTGAATTCGGGTGTAAATCGCGCAAAGGATTTTACTATTTCTTCTCCAATTTGTTTAGTGTGCGCGTAAGGCGATTCAGCAGGTTGAAAAGCGCTATCTTCTGTAACAGGAAGTTTGCTTATGTTACCATACACCGAACAGGAAGACGAAAAAATAAAATGATTGATGTTTTTTTCTTTACACAAAGAAAGAATGTTTACTAAACTCTCATTGTTGTTGTGATAATACAACAACGGATTACTCACACTTTCCGGAACGGATTTAAATGCCGCAAAGTGAATGACACCTGCAATATTATTAATATTCGTAAATGAATTTAAAAGCGCAGCTTTATCGCACAAATTGATATTGTAATAACTGAGGCGGTTGTTTTGTCCGGTAATGGATAAAATTCGCTCGTAGGTTTTATTTGAGGAGTTAGAATAGTTATCGATTGAAATAACATCAAAATCCGTTTGTTCAAGAAGTTCGATGATGGTGTGAGAGCCAATATATCCGGCACCACCTGTAACTATAATGCTTTTTTTAGAGCTCATTATGAAGGAATTTGTAAGGTTTAAAAATAAGATTTTTTAAATAAAACGCAATGCAAACTCAATAATAAAACTGTTAAAGAATTGGTTTTATTGCTTAACGTAAAAACCTTTTAGAGAATCTCCTATTTTGAAGAGGTTAAGAATGAAATTAGCACTTGATTTAAGAATTGATAATATTGGATTGTGCTCAATTTTGTTGCGAAGTTCTTCATCATTAACCGGTACATTTTCTGAAACAGCTTGAGTATTTACGCTTTGGCTAAAACGTGTAAAACTGATGCCGGTGGTAATTAGAAAGTCTTTTTTGTAACCGTTTTGTTTTAAAAGATAATGGATTGTAGAAGGCGTATAATAGGATAGATGTTCTGGGTAATCTATCACATTCCATTTTTCTTTAAGAAGACGTCGGCTTAAAGCATTAAAATTAGGAGTGGTAAAATAAAAGGCACCCCCTTTACGAAGGACTTTATTTACGATAGCCATATCTTCATTGGGATTGTTGATATGTTCAATAACCTCGAAGCTTGTAACTATATCAAAACTTGTTTTATAAAAATCATCCGGTAATTGATCCGATTTGAAAACCCTAATATTTTTTTTTGCGCAAAAGTCAATGGATTCCTGAGCATATTCTGTTCCGTATACATTCCATCCCCTTTGTTTTGCGCAATCTAAAAACAAACCGTTACTGCATCCTAAATCTAACAAGTTATTTGTTTTTCTGTAGGACTCCATTTTATCCAATAATTCATAGTAACGTTTAATGGTAAGAGGAGGTAATTCAATAAAGCGCGGATAATTCGTGTAGATTTTAGTAAGCTCTTCGTTAGTTGGAATTTTCTTACTGAAGACCATGCCGCAGTTAGAGCATTTTGCCAGATGAGCCCGACTATATGCTTTAAGTGGTTTTAAATGTTTGTTTCTGCAAACAATACAGGAGGCATGTTCCATTAAATCATTGAATAATTTGTAAATTTACGATTATTAGCAAATAAGCCTAAAGAATTGTAATGGACACTCTGTATCCTTTTGAAATGTGGGAATACGATCAGCGTATTAAATTTGAGTGGATAGATATATTTGCTACTGTTGGAACTGCAGTTTTGATTTTGATTTTTAGTTTTTTATTTCAAAGTCGAAAGTTCAAATCCGATAAGGCCTATAAACATTACTTGCCGGGTTTAGCAGCAAAAATGGCAGGAACTTTTTTTTTCTGTGCCATTTATCTTTTTTACTATAAGGGAGGCGATACTGTTTCGTATTTTGAATCAACAATGGCGATGGTGAACCTGTTTTATAAGGACCCGTCAAAGTACCTAGAGGTGATGTTGTCGGCGCCTTCGGTTGAAATCAGATCCTTGTTTGATGATAAAACCGGTTACCCATATTCTTATATGTTTTTTGACCCGCACACATTTATGGTTATTAAACTCACAAGTGTATTTTCAATTATCACAAGCAAAAGTTATTTTTTAACCTCCTTACTTATTTCTTATTTGGCTTACTTCTCAATTTGGAGACTTTTCTTAATGTTTAGAGAATACGCTCCCGAGGTTGAAAACAAACTGGCTTGGGCAATTTTGTATTTCCCATCCCCTTTGTTTTGGGGAGGGGGAGTGTCAAAAGACACCTATACATATATGGCCACAGCAATGTTCGTTTTCTCTGCGCATAAATTTTTTATCTTAAAGAAGCGAGAAATAACAAGTGTGGTATTAATGATTCTCGCTTCGTGGTTAATTATTAATATTAAGCCATACATTTTTTTAGTTTTATTTCCCGGCGGATTGTTATGGATTTTCTATGATAAACTCCAAAGGGTAAATAGTAAATTTATAAGTTTCGTCATTTTCCCTGTCATAATTATTGGTGTTTTGAGCCTTTCTTTTTATGTTTTAAATAGTTTGGGAGGAAGCATGTCAAAGTTCTCGTTAGAAAGAGCTTTCGAGACTGCTGCTGTGACCAATCATGATTTAAAACAAAGTTATTATGGGGGTTCCAGTTTTGATATTGGAGATTTTGATGGTACAGTTTTAGGAATGATTCAATTATTTTTGCCTGCCTTAAATGCGGGATTGTTTAGGCCTTACTTGCTCGTTGACGGAACAAGCATTGTGATTTTATTGGCAGGCTTTGAGAATTTGTTTTTGTTTGGAGTAGTTATTTATATTCTTTTCGCCACTAAAATAAAGGGAGCTTTAAAAATTATTGCTGCAAATCCTATTCTTCTGTTCTGTATTATATTTTCTATTCTTTTTGCTTTTATGATTGGCCTTACAACGTCAAATTTTGGAGCCTTGGTGCGATTTAAAATCCCTCTTATACCATATTTCGTATCAGCATTGATTCTGATAGATTATTATTATAAGGAGAGGAAGAAGAAGGATGTTTTCTTCTAGCTATAAATGGTATTATAGATCGAATTGGAGAGCAAAAAATTACGTTTTGTTTCAGCAATCATTCTAATCTTTAAATACAAACTTTCACGTGAATTATTTTGTAATAGCCGTTCAATTTCAAGAATGGCTTTTTTGTATTCTTCTTCATTAAGATGGGCAAGTACATAACCAATTTTGTTTTCCTTGATAATATCACTATCGTCCGAAATATCTTTCGTAATAACAACAGGTAATCCTAAGGCCCAGTATTCTCCGTCTTTAATTGGGGAACAATATTGTTTAGTAGGAATGGGTTTAACGGGTGTAAATGCGAAATCACCTAATCCAATATAATTTGCAATTTCTGAATGAGGCACAAAACGGCGAATAATAGTTTCCTTTTTTAATCCGGATGCGTGAGAGTAATTCTCTATTTCCTGTTCTGTATTAGAAGTAAGAATGAGTGCCCTAAATTTATCTCCCCAATGCAATTCGGCAGTTTTAAAGAAATCAAAAGCTTCTTTCTCTAAATAGATACCACCAAATTTTCCTGCGTAAACGCAAACAATTTTGTTTTCAAGTTGGAGTTCCTGTAGTAATTCAGGTTTTTTAATATTGTTTTGAGAGAAAAGCGACAAATCTACACAGGCAGGCTTTATAAAGTAGTTTTTATTAGATAAACCATATTTTTCTTTAGCATACCGCGGCATTTTACTGCTTATTGCAATTAAATGTTTAGCACGGTGAGCTTGTAATTTCTCAAACTTAAAAAGAAGCTTAAAGGCAAAACTGTTTTTTTTCCACTCCCCATTTTCAACCATCGTTTCTGCATGAGGCTCAAAACTGTCAATTACCAATTCTCTTCCTGATAAAACAGACAGAATATATCCTATCATTCCTGCAGGAGTGCACCAGGCATGTATGGTATCGATTTTTTCTTGGCGTATTATTTTCAGTAATCTAATAATGTATTTGAGCCACATCCATCCCGCATTTACACCAAGCGGTTTGTACGGCCAGCTAACTACTTTAATATTGTTTTGGACTTCAAACGAAAGTAAATCGTGTTTTTCGAGCGTTAACAAAATTATTTTATGCTCAGGACTTAATGTTTCGGCAATTTGTTTTACGTAAGGTAAAGTATAGGTTTGTATTAACGCATCGTTAAAACTCCAATAGGTTAAAACCAAAATATTTTTTTTACAATTGCCCAAGTTATTTTAAAATGTATCCGAAAAGTGTTGGTGGATATGTCATAAACGCTTTAATCAAAAATAAAAGTGCCCTAATTTTATTGTTTCCGTTTTTCCACCAGCTTCCGGCGAGCGTCAAATAAATTTTCGAAAAACATTTTTGTTTAAACCAAAACGAATGAAATAAATTGTTTTTGTTCGCTTTATTGAAAACATATAAGATATCACGCTCCAATAATTTTACATTTTTAGACATGCTTTCAGAATGAATCCTATATTTCCATAACGCATCAGGTATGTAACCAATTTTGTATCCTGCCGCTAAAATCCTGAT
>CAYQDP010000004.1:0-22690 GCA_964416235.1 uncultured Flavobacteriaceae bacterium
ACGAACAATTGCAACAGTAGATGTTGAAGGTGAACAACCCGGCATGTTAATGGTCCATTGAAAAACATTAGTGCCAACTGCCAAACCGGTTACACCTGTTGAAGGTGTAGTTGGTGACGTAATAGTACCACTTCCTGAGACTAAACTCCAAACCCCTGTGCCAACTGCCGGCGTGTTTCCGGATAATGTTGCATTTCCTACACACAATGTCTGACTTGTTCCTGCGTTTGCAATTGATGGCGGCGGATTTCTGATTACTGCTACCGTTGATGTGGATGGCGGACAAGACCCATTGGAAATTGTCCATTGAAAAATGTTTGTTCCGATTGACAAAAAGTTAACTAAAGTAGTTGGCGAATTAGGATTCGTGAACACGCCACTACCCGAAACAACTGACCAAACACCTGTTCCAACAATAGGTGTGTTAGCGGCCATAGTTGCTGTAAAAGTATTACATACTGTTATTGTTGTGCCTGCATTTGCAATGGTTGGAAAGTTGTCGCGCTGAATACTCACAGTTGATGTAGATGCCGGACACACACCGTTAGATATGGTCCATTGGTAAATGTTAGACCCAACACTTAATCCTGTAACACCTGTTGTAGCAGAGCTCGGACTGGTTACTGAAGATGTGCCAGTTAAAACAGTCCATACACCTGTTCCTACAGCCGGTGTGTTCCCGTTTAAAGTAGCTGTTGTTGCGCATACAGTTTGTGAAAACCCTGCGTTCGCAGTTGTCGGATAATTATCACGATTAATTGCTACAGTAGCCGAGGTAGCAGGGCACACACCGTTGGAAATGGTCCACTGATAAATATTAAGCCCAACAGAAATAGCGCTTACACTGGTAGTTGGTGAACTTGCATTCGCAAATGTTCCGCCTCCTGAAATTACCGACCATGATCCGGTTCCGATTGCCGGTGTATTTCCCGCCATAGTTGCAGTGGTTGTACAAATAGTTTGAGCTAAACCTGCGTTAGCAACCGTAGGATTTGCATCCACATTAATTGCTACGGTGGAAGTTGAAACCGGACAAACTCCGTTGGAAATACTCCATTGGAATACATTTGTACCAACTGCTAAGCCTGTAACTGTTGAATTTGGTGAAATTGGATTTGTTATTGTACCACTACCTGATAACAACAACCAAACACCATTTCCAACGGTTGGCGTATTACCATTCAATGTTGCGGTGCTTGCACAAATTGTCTGAGAGGCCCCGGCATTGGCCGTTGTCGGATTTGTATAAGATGTAATTGAAACTGTTGCTGAAGACGCAGGGCATGAACCGTTAGAGATGGTCCATTGAAACACATTATTTCCTAATGCCAATCCGGTAACAGACGAGTTGGGTGAACTTGGCGAAGTGATGGTACCTGCTCCGGAAATTAAAGTCCACAAACCGGTTCCAACCGCTGGTGTATTACCGGCAAGTGCAACTGTATTTCCACAAACGGATTGTGCAGTTCCTGCATTTGCTACTGTTGGAATATTATCTCTCCAAATTGAAACGGTTGAAGAACTAGATGCGCACACGCCATTTGAAGTTGTCCATTGAAATACATTATTTCCAACTCCCAATGCTGTAATGCCTGTGTTTGCTGCCGCCGGAGTTGTAATAGTTCCGGCTCCTGAAATTAATGTCCATAATCCCGTACCTGCAGTAGTGGTATTTGCCGCCATGGTGGCTGTTGTTGCACACACAGTTTGCGAAGGCCCCGCAACTGAAATTGATGGCGGAGCATATCTTACTATGGCTACCGTAGATGTTGACGGAGGGCAAGTACCGTTAGATATTGTCCATTGAAAAACATTTGTCCCTACTCCAAGTGCTGTAAGCCCGCTTGAAGGTGATGTGGGACTCGTAATAGTTCCTGCGCCAGAGACCAAAGTCCACGAGCCTGTTCCAACGGCCGGTGTGTTGCCGGCGAGAGTCGCAGTAGTAGCACATACCGATTGTGAAGGTCCTGCATTTGAGATGGTAGGAAAATTATATCTGAACACACTTGTGGTTGCGGAGGAAGATGCGCACACACCATTTGAAGTTGTCCATTGAAAAACATTGTTACCAACACCTAATCCTGTAATGCCTGTATTTGCTGCTGATGGTGTGGTGATTGTACCTGCACCGGAGACTAATGTCCATAAACCGGTACCCGCTGTTGTTGTATTTGCAGCCATTGTAGCAGTAGTCGCACAAACTGTTTGTGAAGCACCTGCATTGGCTACAGATGGTGGTGCATAACGAACAATAGTTAGAGTTGATGAAGATGGTGTACAAACGCCATTAGAAATTGTCCATCTAAATGTATTTGTTCCTATTCCTAATCCGGTAATTTGAGAGGTAGGAGATGTTGGTGTTACAATTGTACCTGAACCGCCTAATAAAGTCCAGCTGCCTGTGCCGACAGCGGGCGTATTCGCCGCCATTGTAGCCGTAGTTGCGCAAACAGATTGTGAAGGGCCTGCCACAGAAGTTGTAGGAAAATCATACCTGAAAATACTCATTGTAGATGTTGAGGCAGGGCACACACCGTTAGATATCGTCCATTGAAAAATATTATTTCCAACACCCACGTTCGTTACAGTAGTTGCCGCTAAAGTTGGAGTGACAATCGTGCCGCTACCTGAAATAACCGTCCAGCTACCTGTACCAACAGCAGGCGTATTTCCCGACATAGTGTAGGTAGTGGCGCAAATGGTTTGTGAAGCTCCCGCACTGGCAACTGTTGGAAAATTATCTCGAATAATAGCTACAGTTGAAGTTGACGGAGGGCATACACCGTTAGAGATGGTCCATTGCAGGACATGTGTTCCAGTATTAATTCCTGTTAATCCTGAAGCAGGAGAAGTTGGTGTAGTGATAACTAGCGATCCGGAAACTAAAGTCCAGGAGCCTGTTCCGACTGCCGGAGTGTTTCCTGCAAGTGTGGCTGTTGTAGCACAAACAGTTTGTGTAGTACCCGCATTGGCTGTAGTTGGAGAGGCGTCACGTGTTATAGTTACAGTTGAAACAGACGAAGGGCATGCACCGTTAGATGTAGTCCATTGAAAAACGTTTGCCCCCACACCTAATCCCGTAACGGTAGTATTATTAAGGTTTGCGTTGGTAATAGTACCTGAACCTGATAACAAACTCCACGTACCAATTCCGGCCGACGTTGTATTAGCGGCCATTGTTACCGTAGCGCTGCAAATTGTTTGATTAGGTCCGGCGTTCGCGGTTGTTGGTGGTGCGTAACGTGTAATGGACATTGTTGAAGTAGTAACAGGACAAGTCAAATAAGAAATTGCCCATTCATAAACGCTCACCCCAATTCCCAAAGATGTTATTGCAGAAGTTGGCGAAGAAGGTGTGCCGATTGTCCCCGTTCCTGAAAGCAATGTCCATGCACCTGTTCCTGTTGTTGGAGTATTTGCAGCCATTACAGTATTAGCTGCACAAACTGATTGTGATGGTCCTGCACTGGCAATGGAGGGTGTTAACTCCCTGCGAATTGTAACGGTAGCTGTATTGACAGGGCATCCTGAACCGCTGATTGTCCAAACAAACTGATTGTTTCCTAATCCTAAATTAGTAATAGTTGAGTTTGGAGAATTAATTGAGGTAATTGTACCCGAACCTGATAATAAACTCCAGGTCCCTGTTCCTGTAGTTGGTGTATTGGCTGCCATAGTTGCCGTAGTGGCGCAGACCGTTTGATTTGATCCTGCATTCGCAAGGGAAAGAACAACTCCGCAGCCGCATTTGGCCACCATGATATTACTGTTAGTATTGACGGCTAAAGTGGTTGTTCCGAAAGTAGATGGACCTGCATAACTACCACCTATGTAAGCGTCAGCCACACTATTAAGTCCGATACCAAACGCGTTGTCAACCCCGGTTCCTCCACCTGAAGTTGCGTAGTAAAATGCGTTGTTAGAAGAAAAAGAACTGATAAAAACATCTGTTGTATTGGTAAGAGTTAGAACCGGGCCACCCATAGCGGTAAAATTTAAATTTCCACTATAATATCCTGTGAGATAAACCCTACCGAGAGGGTGATAAGTAATTGAGTTCGCTACGTCGTTAACGGCTCCTGTACCCGGAATATGCCGCACCCACTGGTAAGTGCCGGTTGTTCCCAACATTTTAGCCGCAAAAGCATCAATACTTCCAACAACAGTTTGCGTAAATACGGGGCCCGGGTTTGGAAACAGCGCGTTATTACTTATCCCACCAGAAATATATAAATCGCTTCCGTCGGTGGTGATTCCTCTACCCTGATCATTTCCTGCTGAAGAAACATTGGTAGCCCAGCTAAAGCCACCGGTTTGAGTATAAGCGATAACAAAAATATCACTGTTGGGCGATGTTTGAATTGGTAAACTAACGGCCTGCAGAGCTCCGACACTGTTGTAAATAGAAAGCGTGTTACGATAATCTCCGATAACATAAACACGATTAGCATCAGCAGTAACATCCAAGCCTTCTTCTGCCTGATTACTTCCTGCAGAAGCAACCCATTGTATAATTCCGTTTAAATCATACTCCGCTACAAACATATTATTGCCAACTTGTGCCGCCGCAGTAACAGCCGTAACAGTGGATGCGCCTGAAGACCTCATGGTTGCTGATGATAAATAAGCACCGGTTACATAAACTCCATTTGCATCAGCGTAAATTCCGTAGCCTATATCGGTCGACGCACCTCCCATTCGAGCAGCCCACATAAATGCTCCTGCAGAAGAATATTTCGCGATGAAAGCATCTTGTCCGCCAGTAGAAGCAATATTGAAAGTTGCGGCAGAAGGATCAAAATCGACCGTGCCATTAAAATAACCTGTAATATAAATGTTACCGGTAGGATCAAGTGAAATAGAACGAGCACCGTCATTTCCTGCACCACCAATTTCAATCGCCCACTGAAATGTTCCAGCAGAATTATATTTTGCAATATATGCGTCAGTTCCTCCGTTTGTAGCAGTAAACGTTGTGCTATTAAATGCTGTTACTCCATTAAGCGCGCCTGAATAAACTCCGGTTACAAAAACATCACCTGTACTTGGAAAGACAGCAACGTCGAAAGCAGTTTCCAAATTCGCACTGCTAGAAGAACGCGCCCATTGCCATGGTGGAGCTTGAGCAAAACCAGTAAAAGTCTTGAAGCAAAGCCAAAGAAATAGTATGTAAAAAATCTGCTTTTTCACGAATTGTACAACCAATAAAAGTGTTCAATTTTAGTATTAAATCCAATTAAAATTCGATGGAAATCAGATAATTACCGACAAATGAGTATTCAAAAATGGGGTTAAAAAAGAACTGTTGTAAACAGTTGAAAACCAGTATTTTAAAAAAATTCTAGGAGCGAGCTATAAAATCAGGATAAAAATAAATGAGTGAACAGCGCGAAATTATTTACAAAACTTCTCAATGTTTTGTTTTGCATCAAAATTTCCGAGTGCAGCGGCCTTCTGCCACTCTTCACACGCCTCTTTTTCGAAGCCCAATGCATTTTTACAAATGGCTCTATTTACAATCGCATCTGCATCTGCCTTTTCAATTGATAAATACTTATCGTAATACTTAATTGCTTCTTCGTACTCCTTCTTATCGAAGTGTATATTTCCAATATTAAATAAGGGCCCGCTATTAGTGCTGTCTACTTCCAATGCTTTTAAATAATCTTTCTTCGCCTCTTCCAATAATTCCAAATTATATTTTGTGTTTCCTCTGCTGTAGTAATACTGTGTATTGTTACTGTCGAGCTTAATTGCAATATTAAATGTTTCAATGGCCTCTCTGTAATAACGGGTTTCGTCCTGACATAAGCCTATTTGGAAATATATTTCAGAATCATTGGGTGATAATTTTTTAGCAACTTCAAAATCCTTTAATGCTGCTTCACAATTATTTGTGTCGGAATAACATTCTCCCCTCGACAAATAGGCATCTGCGTCATTCGGATCAAGGAGAATCATTTTTGAAAAATCCTTAATTGCCGCGGTGCTGTTACCGTGAGTTCTGAAATAAATTCCCCTATTGAAATAAGCGTAAGTATTTAGTGTATCGATTGAAATTGCTTTATTATAACAAGCTATAGCTCCAATGGTATCATTCATCTCTTCCAAAATCCTTCCTTTCTCGATATAACCATCACCGTTTTCCGGTTCACCCTTTATTGCATTGTTGATAAACCTCAACGCTTCTTTTGCTTTATCCCTGTCAATACAAATTAAAGCTAAAGAATAATTGGCGCCGAAATATAAACTATCCTTCCCCAATGCAGATTTATAAGCCGCAATAGCACTTGTCGTATCATGCATGCTTTGTAACACATCGCCTTTAATAGCAAAAAGCGTTAATTGATTAGTAGATCTTTTGATTCCTATATTTACAACCGACAACGCCTCTTTAAGTTTATTTTGGCTCTCAAACAATCGCGACAAACTAATATATCCTCGTGCATCACTACTATCAATAGAGATAGATTTGTTGTAGTTTTTGATAGCGCTTATTGTGTCACCCAAATTTTCAAGAGCGGCTCCTCTTAAATTATAATAGGCAGAAGTGTTAGGCGCTAATTCAATGGCTTTGTCAAAATCCTTTTTCGCCTCCGAAAATTTCCCTAAATACAAAAGGGCTCTTCCCTTTTGATAATACGCTTGCGGGTTTTTTGAATTGGCGCTCACCGCATTTTTAAATTCATTGTAAGCTAAGTCGTAATTTCCTTTTTCCAACTGCGCCTCCCCTGTCTTTATATACTCAATATCCTTTTGCGCGAAAGCAAAATTGAGCGCGGAACATAAGAGGAACAAGAAAATTCGTTTCATAGAACTTAAAATTAACCATAATTTTTGATAAGAAAAACACAATTTATTAGCGGTATGCCTCCCTTATTCTATCTTTGTGCCAGATGAAACTTTTCAAAAATCTGGTTGATGCCGTTCAGGATTGTCTGAAACAAATTATGTTTGAGAAAAAATATTCCGACAAGGTTTTAGAAAAGGTTTTTAAGTCGCATCCGCAATGGGGTGCCCGCGACCGGAAATTTATTGCGGAAGCAGTATATGACATCACACGCCATTTTCGGTATTTGTCGGCTATTGCCGGAAGCGAAAAAAGTTTAAATATGATTTTTGCCGCTTACCTGTTTGAAAAAGGAATTGCCCTCCCCGATTGGCCGGACTTTAAAACGATTAGCACCCAACATTTCGAAACTGCCAAAAAGCAAATTACCTCAGAATCAATTTTGCAATCCTATCCGGATGAACTTTGGAATTATTGTGAAAAAGAATTGGGTAAAGATAAATGGCTTACGCAAGCCGCCGCCCTCAACTCGGAGGCAAAAGTTGTTTTACGAGCTAATACCTTAAAAATTTCAAAAAGCGATCTTGCTACGAAATTAAAAGGCGCAGGGATTGAAACAGAGGTGGCGGGATTGGCGAAAGATGCTTTACAACTCTCTGTAAGAAAAAACATATTTTCATCCGAACTTTTTAAAGAAGGTTTTTTTGAAGTTCAAGATGCCGGCTCACAATTAATTGCTGAATTTTTAAGTGCTGAACCCGGACAAAAAATAATTGACGCGTGCGCGGGCGCGGGCGGTAAAAGTTTACATTTAGCTGCGCTTATGAAAAATAAAGGTAAAATAATTGCCATGGATGTTGAAGAGTGGAAATTGGAAAATTTAAAAAAACGAGCCAAACGTGCAGGAGCATTTAATATTGAAACGCGAGTTATCGAAAACAATAAAACCATTAAGCAATTAGAAAATTCGGCCGACCGATTATTATTAGATGTTCCATGTAGCGGCACCGGTGTGATTAAGCGTAATCCGGATACCAAATGGAAAACAACACCTGAAATTATTGAAAAAACCAAACAGCTTCAGTATAAAATTCTCTCTGAATATTGCAGTATGCTAAAGAAAGATGGCTTAATGGTTTATTCAACTTGCAGTATTTTACCGGGAGAAAATGAGCTACAGGTAAAAAAGTTTTTAGAAGAAAATGGCGAGGGTTTCTCGTTAATAAAAGATAAAACCATTTATCCTTCGGAAGGATACGACGGATTTTACATGGCTCTGATAAAAAAGAATTAATACATTTGTAAAAACACCATCATGAAAAAATTATTGACTCTTATCCTAATTGCATTAGGAAGCATTACATTAGGTCAAAACGGAAAGGTTGAGCATGTGAGTTCTGAGGTTTTCAAAAAAATGATTGAAGATAAAAAAGGTCTTCTAATTGACTTGAGAACAAGCGACGAGTTAAAGGCAAAAGGCATGATTAAAGGCGCTACACAAATCGATTTTTTAGCGAAGGATGCTGAAACTATAATTTCAAAATTAGATAAAAAGAAAACTTACCTTATTTATTGTGCGGGCGGTGGCAGAAGTGGTGATTGTGCCGAATTCATGCACAAACAAGGTTTCGAACACGTTGTCAATCTTGAAAAAGGGATTGAAGAATGGAAGAAAAAAGGTTTTGAAACCGTTATTCCTAAATAATACTAAAGGGCTTCATCTGAAGCAGGCTTACCTCTCCAGCTTTTGTATAAAGCAACAATCTGTTTTCTAAAGATAATGGCAATCAGGATGTATGGAACTGCCATCAAATAAAGAATTCCCGTATTTAGTCCCTTCGCCATAGAGTTCTGATTATTATCTAAGCTACTGGCAGCAGCTTGTTTACACATAGCGCATTGCGCCTGTGCATTAATCATAAAAACGAACAGTAAAACAAAAAGACTAAGTATTCTTCGCGAAGTAAACACTATTGCTCGAACTTTTTATAATCAGCAGGTACCGCTAATTTAGAGGCATCCAAATTTTCCTTAGAAATTTTAGACACTTCTAACTTAGTAACGAATTTACCATCGCTGATTTGTTTCTCTTCCGATAACATTGGCATAGAACCTGCAGGAAGATCTTTTAATTGATTAAAGTAAATACTTTGCTTGTCTTTACGGTTCCAAACTTTTACTAATGGCACGAAAAACTCGTACTTACCGCTTGCAATCCAATAACTGATAGTTGTATTTTCTTCGGTGTTTTTTACAATGTATTCAGTACACTTAACTCCTTGAATATTTTTTGTATTCGATGTTTTTTTGGTTTCGCATACACCTTTGATTACAGGAGCAGTTTCACTCTTGTGATCACCCCATACTTTACGCTTAGGGTTAACAAATTTGATGGTGTTGTTTGCTAAATCAAACACAAAACTTCCTTCTACTGCGCCGGAACGTTTTCCAAATTGGTCTAACTTAACATTCTTATCCTTAACGTAATAAACGTTTACGGTTGTGTCTTTTAAGGTATAATACTTAAACTCAATAGAACCACCAAAAGATTGTGCGCTCATTACAAATGGCGCGATTAGACTAACAATTACAAGTTTTAATTTAAACATATGCTTATTTTTACAGTTATAAAAGTATAAATTATTTTTTACCCCCGCAACAATCAAACCTAAAGCTAAAAATACCGGTAATTGGGGCGAAGAGCAGGCAATTGCTTTCTTAAGAAGCAAAGGTTATACCATTTTAGCTACGCAATGGCGTTATAAAAAGTATGAAGTTGATATTATAGCAAAATTTAACAATCGAATCGTTTTCGTAGAGGTAAAAACCCGTAGTTCAGAACAATTTGGAGAGCCTGAAACTTTTGTTTCGCTGCAAAAACAACGCTTTATTGTAGCCGCAGCCAATCAATACATGTTGGAACATGATATAGAGGAAGAAGCCCAATTCGACATTGTTTCCATTTTAACCGAAAATAGCAAATTCACCTTAAATCATTTACCGGATGCCTTTTATCCTATCGTAAAGTAGCGTACTTTTGCTGAATGCAAAAATCAAACAACCGCTTCAGCAAACCGCGAAGCACTGACAAAAAACCTGCTTTTAAATCGGGCAGCAAAAGTTCCTCTTCTAATCGCTCCGGAAAACAGGAAAGAGATTCTAAAAATAAATTCTCGCGAGATAAATTTTCAGACAAACCTTATAAGAAAAAAGAATTTGATGGCGAGAAGCGCAGCTTCCGTGATAAAGACAAACCCAAATCGTTTGAACGCGGTGGCGATAAACCGTTTCGCAAAAAACAGGATGGTGAAAAAAGTTTCGACCGCCCTTTTAAAAAACGCGACGGCGACGAAAAAAGAAGTTTCAGGGATAAGGATAAAAAATTTGATAAACCTTATAAGAAAAGAGATGGTGACGAAAAACCATTCCGCAAAAAATTCAGCGACGATAAAGACAAAAAATTTGATCGCCCGTACAAAAAACATGATGGCGCCGAAAAGAAAAGCTTCCGCGATAAAGATAAACCCTATAAGTCTTTCGACCGGGATAAAAAATCGGATAAGCCTTATAAAAAAAGAGAAGATGATTCCAGTGAGAAAAGTGAGTATAGTGAAAAAAAGAAACATCACCATTCCGACAACAAACATCACGATCGCGGTTATAAAAAGACATACAAGAAACATCACAAAAAACATTCCGACAGTGAAACCGTTCATGTTTCAAAACATGAAGATGGGTCAATGCGCTTAAATAAATATCTTGCTAATGCAGGAGTAAGTTCTCGCCGTGAAGCAGACGAATTGATTAAAGCAGGTGCTGTAACTGTAAACGGAAAAGTAGTCACTGAAATGGGTTTTCGCGTAATGCCTACCGATAAAATTAACTATGGCGGCGAAACTTTACGTAACGAGAAAAAAGTTTATTTGATTTTAAATAAACCCAAAGATTATTTAACAACAACAGATGATCCGCGTGATCGCCGAACAGTTATGGAACTTATTAAAGATGCAGGACGAGAACGCATCTATCCGGTTGGACGATTGGATAGAAATACAACGGGCTTGTTATTGTTTACAAATGACGGGAACCTTGCAACCAAATTAATGCATCCTAAACACGGAATCAAAAAAGTGTATCATGTGCTCTTGAATAAAAACATGAAGCCCGATGATTATGCGCAATTGCATGAAGGTGTTGAGTTGGAAGATGGATTTATTAAACCCGATGATGCTTCTTTTATCACAGATAATAAAAAAGAAATCGGTATTGAAATCCACAGCGGGAAAAACCGCATTGTGCGTCGTATTTTCGAACATTTAGGTTATGAAGTGATAAAGTTAGACCGTGTTGTGTTTGCGGGCTTAACAAAAAAAGATTTACCAAGAGGTAAATGGCGTTTCTTAAACACTAAAGAAATCGGTTATTTAAAGATGCTAGGCTGATTTTTTTTGTAAATTAGCAGTAATATTTTCTATTTACTATGTGCGGAATAGTTGGATACATTGGAAACCGCGAGGTTTATCCTATTTTAATTAAAGGCCTTGGCCGTTTAGAATACCGTGGCTACGACAGTGCCGGTGTTGCGATGTTAAATCCGAAAGGAGAACTGAATGTGTATAAGCGAAAGGGCAAAGTTAGCGATTTGCAAACTTTTGCTAAGGGAAAAGACATCAGTGGAAACATTGGAATCGGCCATACTCGTTGGGCTACACATGGTGAACCTAACGATGTTAACTCCCACCCGCACTATTCTCAATCACAAAATTTAGTGATGATTCACAATGGAATCATTGAGAATTATGCAGCGATTAAAGAAGGTTTAAAAAAACGCGGACACACTTTTTTATCACAAACAGATACCGAAGTTCTTATTCATTTAATTGAAGACATTAAAGAGCACGAAAAAATGAAATTAGGACATGCCGTTATTGCTGCCTTAAATCAGGTGATTGGTGCTTATGCTATTGTTGTGATGGATAAAAACGATCCAAATACACTTGTAGCAGCGAAAAAAGGAAGTCCGATGGTAATCGGTATTGGTCATGATGAATTTTTCATCGCGTCCGACGCTTCACCAATAGTTGAGTTTACAAAAAACGTAGTATATCTCGAAGATGAACAAGTGGCCATTATTCGCCGTGGAGAAGATTTAAAGATTCGCAGTTTGAAGGATAAAGAAGTTACGCCTTACGTACAAGAGTTAACAATTGAATTGGAAGCGATTGAAAAAGGTGGTTACGATCACTTTATGTTGAAAGAAATTTATGAGCAACCTCGTTCGGTGAAAGACAGTATGCGCGGACGATTACATGCCGAAAACGGAGAAGTAAAATTAGGCGGTATTGTTGAGCACGAAGCAAAATTCAAGAACGCGAAACGTATTATTTTCATTGCATGCGGAACATCTTGGCATGCCGGTTTAGTAGGTGAATATTTATTTGAAGAGTTTGCGCGTATACCGGTTGAAGTTGAATACGCTTCAGAATTCAGATACAGAAATCCGATTATTTATCCTGATGATATTGTTATCGCCATTTCTCAGAGTGGTGAAACAGCTGATACTTTGGCAGCGATTGAATTAGCTAAAGCCAAAGGCGCTACTATTGTTGGTGTTTGTAACGTGGTGGGTTCATCCATTCCACGCGCTACGCATGCCGGTTCATATACACATGCCGGTCCGGAAATTGGTGTTGCATCCACAAAAGCATTTACAGCACAAGTAACTGTACTTACCTTAATGGCTTTACACGTGGCCCGTATTAAAGGCACTATGCCTGAGAGTCGTTACCGTCAGATTTTATTCGAAATGGAAGCTGTTCCAAATAAAATTGAAGAAGTTTTAAAATTAAACGATAAGATTAAAGAGATAGCCTTCAAATATAAAGACGCAAGCAATGCGCTTTACTTAGGAAGAGGGTACACCTTTCCTGTAGCGTTAGAAGGCGCTTTAAAATTAAAAGAGATTTCATACATACATGCTGAAGGTTATCCTGCAGCCGAAATGAAACACGGTCCGATTGCATTGATTGATGAAGAAATGCCGGTGTTTGTAATTGCAACCAAAGGTGCTAATTACGAAAAAGTAGTAAGCAACATTCAGGAAGTAAAAGCAAGAAAGGGTAAAGTGATTGCCGTTGTTACTGCAGGCGATAAAGATGTTAAAGGTATGGCTGATTATACCATTGAAATTCCCGAAACCGATGAAGCTTTAGTTCCACTTATTTCTGTTGTTCCATTACAATTGCTTTCCTATCACATTGCAGTAATGCGCGGATGTAATGTTGACCAACCTCGAAATTTAGCAAAGAGTGTTACCGTAGAGTAAACGTAATTAAACAGATTATTAAAAGCACAATTACGATTGTGCTTTTTTTCTTTTAATAAGGTTCCAAACAATTGGCAAGGCGGTTAACACAATCAAGCCAATAAAAATATATCCTAAATAGTTTTCTACTTCCGGAAAACGAATGCCTAAAAAATAAGCTATGCTTGCAATGCTGCCAATCCAGGCTACAGCACCAATGATATTATAAGCCATAAATTTTTTAAAGTCGATTTTAATAACACCTGCTATTATCGGCGCAAAGGTTCTAACGATTGGCAAAAATCTTCCTAACACTAATGTTTTGCCCCCATGTTTTTCATAATAGGCCCTGGTTATATCCACATGACTTTGCTTGAATAAAAAACTATCCTTCCGACTATACAATCTGGTGCCTGCCTTTTTGCCGAACCAATACCCAAAAACATTTCCTATTATCGCAGCAATCATCATGCCTACTAAAGCAACCGGGAAACTGACATTCATTAAATCAGGTTTTGTAGCACACAACAATCCAGATATGAAAATTAAATTATCGCCGGGCAGAAAAAAACCAATCAGCAAACCTGTCTCAGCGAAAATCACAAACAACAACAATCCAAAGCCTCCGTATTTAATGATGCTTTCCGGGTCGGTGAGTTGTTTTAAAAAATCGAACATGATTATTTAACGCCTGTTTTTACGCGCAATAAATTTTGCAGAAACATCTCCGGATTAAACTCTGCTTCGCAAGTTGTGTTTTTAAATTTAATTGAAGTTGTTTTCTCCTTAGTGTATCTCCGATACAAATCAAACTCTGTTATTGATGTGCATTTACCATTATCTATACCAATAAAATGATTCACTGAATTTTCATAGTTTTTCATGAAAGCCTTGAATTCTTTGGCGGAAATTTTTTTCTCTTCGGTTTTTGAATCCGTTTTCATAATTAACTTTCGATCGCCACGCTTTTGCTTACACATTTTCACTTCTAAAATATAGGCGTTGAAGCAACCTGAATTATCGGCGATAAAATAAACGGTATCGGCTTTGCTTATTTCTGCAATTGATTTGGAGACTCCTTTGTCTTGCGAAAAGAGAGCGCCGGTAAAAAAAACAAAAATTATGATGAGTGAATTCTTCACCAATTAATAGTTAACCAGGCTCGCCGATTTTTTCTTTTCAATACTTGATGTAATATCTTCGAGTCGGCCCTTTGGAATTGAATTAATAAGGTTCTTCGTATAATCACTTTGAGGATTGTGATAGATGTCGTCGGCATTCCCAATTTCTTCCACCTTTCCCTTATTCATTACAACCATGCGATCACTCATGAATTTCACTACACTTAGATCGTGGGAAATAAAAATATACGTGAATTTAAATTCTTTCTTAAGGTCATTCAATAAGTTCAACACTTGCGCCTGCACACTTACGTCTAATGCACTTACACTTTCATCACAAATTAAAAACTGTGGATTAACCGCCAATGCGCGTGCAATACAAACACGCTGACGCTGACCACCACTGAACTCGTGTGGATAACGCTGAAAATGCTTTTCCTCTAATCCTACCTTCTTTAATAAGTCGTAAACTTTTTCCTTTCTATCATTATTAGAGCTTCCGATGTTGTGAAATTTCATGGGCTCCATAATTGCATTTCCAATAGTGATGCGCGGATTTAAAGAAGAATACGGATCCTGAAAAATGATTTGCATATTTCGGCGTAACGGTCTGAATTCATCTTCCGTTAAACGTAAAATTTCTTGCTGTTTAAAATAAATTTTTCCTTCGTGCGCTTCCGCTAATTTTAAAATTGTTCGGCCTAAGGTTGTTTTACCGCAACCACTTTCTCCTACCAGTCCTAAGGTTTCTCCTTCGTAAACATCAAAAGAAACATCATCAACTGCTTTTGTATACGTTAAGGTACGGCCGAAAAATGATTTAGTAGCCGGAAACCACGTTTTCAGATTTTGTATTTCTAAAATCTTGTCGCCACTATATAAAGATTTATGCGCTTCTTTTCTTTCGTTCTCTGTAATAATTACACTTCCGATAGCCTCTGTAACTGATTTAGGAATTTCAATAATCTCTCCGTTTTCATCACGCTTCATAAAGTCGCTTACTACAGGCAAACGCTTTAAACGTTTATCTAATGGCGGACGACAAGCCAATAAACTTTTTGTATAAGGATGTTTTGGGTTGGAGAAAATATCCATTACCAAACCTTGCTCAACAATTTTTCCTTTATACATCACCACCACTTTATCGGCCAACTCAGCAATTACACCCAAATCGTGGGTAATAAACATAATGCCCATATTGTTTTGACGCTGTAAATCTAGCATCACATCCAAAATAGTTTTTTGTACCGTTACATCAAGAGCTGTTGTTGGTTCATCGGCAATTAGAATTGCAGGATTACAACTCATTGCCATTGCAATCATCACACGTTGTTTTTGTCCGCCTGATAATTGATGCGGATAACGATCCAGCATTAATTCAGGTGTAGGCAATTGAACTTGAGAAAATAATTCGAGTGTACGCAAACGAGCTGCGCGCTTATTCACTTTTTGATGAAGCATAATGGCTTCCATCACTTGCTCGCCACACTTGATAACAGGATTCAAAGAAGTCATTGGCTCCTGAAAAATCATGCCAATATCATTTCCTCGCAAGCTGCGCATTTCCTTCGCGCTTATTTTAGTGAGGTCTATTTTACGATGATCCTTAGTATGAAAAATAATTTGTCCGCCACTTACACGACCCGGTGGATTCGGAATCAACTGCATAATGGAAAGCGCGGTAACAGATTTACCCGAACCACTCTCGCCCACAATACCAATGGTTTCTCCTTTGTGTAAAGTAAAACTCACATCATTAACGGCTCTAATGTATTCGTCTTCCGTTTTAAAATCGGTAATGAGGTTGTTCACCTCTAATAGTACTTCTTTATTGAGCATAAGTGAGTTAAGGGCATCTAAGTAAGCAAAATTTTGCCGAATTAAAAAGCAATTTATCTACCAAAAAACAGAGCCTGTCCAATTTAATGCCTAAGCCCTTATTTATAAAGCTTCTAAATAGCGCTTTCGGTCTAAAAAACAGCAAATTGTGCATGCGGTTGATAACTAGTTTAAGGCGGAGGGCAATAAGCTAAACAATTGCTTGATATTAAGTGTTCTGGTTTTTACATTTGTGCGGTTTATATACAAATTCAATTCATTACTTATGAGCAAAAGCGGATTACTTAAATCATCAATTGGCAAAAAATTCTTAATGGGCGTAACGGGCCTTTTTTTAATATCGTTTTTATTGGTACACTGTTTTATTAACGCCCTCATTTTTGTAAATGATGGTGGAGAAACTTTTAATAAAGGCGCCGAATTCATGGGCACTAATTGGATTATTCGTGCAATGGAAATTGTGCTTTTCTTGGGCATCATTCTTCACATAGTTCAGGCCTTAGTTTTAACACTTGAAAATCGTAAAGCCCGTCCTGTTGCTTATGCTGTTACTAACGGCAACGCCAATTCAACTTGGTATAGCCGTTGGATGGGTTTATTAGGAACTTTAATTTTAATGTTTTTGATTATTCACTTAAAACATTTTTGGGTTGTAACACGATTTACAGATCATATCGCACATAGTGCAGCGGATGCTTTGCCTGGACAAGAAACTATGTTTGGTGAAATGAAAGAAGTGTTTGAGCACACATGGGTAGTTGTTTTATATTGCCTTTCTATGATTTCTTTGGCTTATCACTTATTACACGGTTTTCAATCTGCATTCCAAACCTTAGGATTAAATCATAAAAAATATACGCCAATGATTAAAACAGCAGGTGTTATTTTTTCCATCTTAATTCCTGTGATTTTTGCTGCAATGCCGATTGCAATGCACTTCAATATCATTCACTAATAATTTTTACGACTAAAACATTTATAAATATATGGCCAGTTCACCAAAATTAAACGCAAGAATTCCCGAAGGGCAACTTGAAAATAAATGGACCAAATACCGTTCAACTGTTCACTTAGTTAATCCTGCCAACAAGCGTAGCTTAGAAGTTATTGTTGTTGGAACTGGTTTGGCAGGCGCATCAGCTGCGGCTACTTTAGCGGAAATGGGATATAAAGTAAAGGCATTTTGCTTTCAGGATTCTGCTCGCCGTGCTCACTCAATTGCAGCGCAAGGTGGTGTTAATGCTGCGAAAAATTATCAGAACGACGGTGACTCCGTTTACCGTTTATTTTACGATACAATCAAAGGTGGCGACTACCGTGCGCGCGAAGCTAACGTTCATCGCCTTGCGGAAGTATCAGGAAATATTATCGACCAGTGCGTAGCACAAGGTGTGCCTTTTGCGCGTGAATATGGCGGAACTTTAAGCAACCGTTCATTCGGTGGTACACAAGTTCAGCGTACGTTTTATGCGGCAGGTCAAACCGGTCAGCAATTATTATTAGGTGCATACAGCGCATTACAACGTCAGGTTGGTATGGGTGCTGTTAAAATGTATGCACGTCACGAAATGATGGATATCGTTAACATCGATGGAAAATGTCGTGGTATTATTGCGCGTAATTTAGTAACGGGAAAATTAGAGCGCCATTTCGGTCATGCTGTATTATTATGTACCGGTGGTTATGGAAACGTGTTCTTCTTATCTACTAACGCGATGGGAAGTAACGTAACTGCTGCATGGAAAGCACATAAGAAAGGTGCATTCTTTGGTAATCCATGTTATACTCAAATTCACCCAACATGTATTCCTGTGAGTGGTGATCACCAATCAAAATTAACCTTGATGTCAGAGTCGTTACGTAATGACGGACGTATTTGGGTTCCTAAGAAGAAAGACGATCCGCGTAAAGCAAACGACATTCCTGAAGATGAAAGAGATTATTACTTAGAGAGAAGATACCCGGCATTCGGTAACTTAGTTCCGCGCGACGTTGCATCACGTGCCGCTAAAGAGCGTTGCGATGCCGGATATGGTGTAGGTGCAAGTAAGATGGCTGTTTACTTAGATTTTGCTGCTAACACTGAGCGTTACGGAAAAATTGAAGCCAACAAATTAGGTTTACAAAATCCGAGCAAAGACGAAATCATTCGTTTAGGTAAAGAAGTTGTAAAAGAAAAATACGGTAACCTATTTGATATGTACAAACAAATTACCGGTGAAGATCCTTATGAAGTTCCAATGCGTATTTATCCTGCCGTTCACTATACAATGGGTGGCTTATGGGTAGATTATAATTTGATGACTACTGTTCCGGGATTATACGCTTTAGGTGAAGCGAACTTCTCTGACCATGGCGCTAACCGTTTAGGTGCTTCTGCATTAATGCAAGGTTTAGCTGATGGTTATTTTGTGATTCCTTATACTATTGGTGATTATTTATCTGAAGAAATCAGAACCAAAGCGATTCAAACGGATCACGAAGCATTTGTAAAAGCAGAAGCTGAAGTACAAGATAGAATTTCTAAGTTGATTAATAATAAAGGAACCAAGTCTGTTGATTATTTCCACAAGCGTTTAGGAAAAATTATGTGGGATAAATGTGGCATGGCTCGTAATAAAGAAGGATTAACTTCTGCAATTACTGAAATTCAAAAATTACGTGAAGAGTTTTGGAAAGATGTTCGTGTACCGGGTGATGCGAATGAGTTTAATCCTGAATTAGAAAAAGCACACCGCGTTGCAGACTTCTTAGAACTTGGTGAGTTAATGTGTAAAGACGCTTTACACCGTAACGAAAGTTGTGGTGGTCACTTCCGTGAAGAATATCAAACTCCGGATGGAGAAGCTTTACGCGATGACAACAACTTCGCTTATGTTGCTGCATGGGAATACAAAGGCGAAAGCAATTTTGAACTACATAAAGAAGAATTGAAGTTTGAAAACATCAAACTTGCACAACGTAACTACGCTTAATAGCCAAACTAACAAATTGTCGAATTAACGAATTAAAAATATGAGCCACGGAAATATGAACCTTACCTTAAAGGTTTGGAAACAAAAAAATAAAGACACTAAAGGTAAATTTGAAACTTACAATGCTAAGGGAATTTCTCCTGATATGTCTTTTCTTGAAATGTTCGACGTAGTTAACGAACAGTTAATTAACGAGGGAAAAGAACCTATCGCTTTCGACCACGATTGTCGTGAAGGTATTTGCGGAATGTGCAGCATGTACATTAATGGCCGTCCGCACGGACCAAAAGAAGGTGTTACAACTTGTCAGTTACATATGCGCAGCTTTAAAGACGGCGATACCATTGTTGTAGAACCTTGGAGAAGTGCAGCATTTCCTGTAATTAAAGATTTAGCAGTTGACCGTTCTTCATTCGACAGAATTATGGCTGCCGGAGGGTTCGTTTCCGTTAATACCGGAAACGCGAAAGACGCTAACAATATTTTAATTCCGAAACCGGATGCTGATGACGCGTTTAATGCCGCAGCTTGTATTGGTTGTGGTGCATGCGTTGCTGCTTGTAAAAACAGCTCTGCCATGTTATTTGTATCAGCGAAAGTTTCTCAATTAGCTTTATTACCTCAAGGAAAAGTTGAAGCTACACAACGTGTTTTAAACATGGTAAAGCAAATGGACGAAGAAGGATTTGGTAACTGTACGAACACAGGTGCTTGCGAAGCTGAATGTCCGAAATCAATTTCATTAGAAAACATTGCACGCATGAATCGAGAATATTTATTCGCTAGTGCAACCAGCAAAGATTAATCTTAAATTAATGATAAAGCAAAAGCCGCTCTAATCAAGCGGCTTTTTTAATTTAGAAAATATTACCAGATTCCAAATTGTGCGTGCCACATACCTTTAAACCATTTTTCTTTACCATATTCCTTTTCCATCTCCTTTTTTAGATCATGGATGTTTCGGACTTTCTTTTTCTTCGGTGGAGATAGTTGTGCTTCGTCGGCTTTAATCAACTCTACTTTCTTTGCAAAATATACAATGCCTCCGTCTTCCGTTGCCAAACCTAAAATTGCCCCGGGCAATCCGTTGAAACTTTCAGGGCCGGTTGAGGTAGTAATATCATAACTGAACCAGGCGTAAATGCGCGTTGTGTCATTCGCACGCCATACGGCCTTGCGACAATTGTACCCCGCAATTTTACGTGTACTTTCTGTCATTTGCCATTTGCGGATAAACAAACTATCTGAAATATGTACCTCTTCACCCCACATATCTTTAATGGTATAACGACTTGAGTTATTAAAGTTTTGGTACACTTTATTTTTTGATGTGGCCCATGCAAAATTTTCTTTCAACTCACTTTCCTGTGGCTTAAATGCAGAACAGGTGTCGTTAAAAAACAATTCGAAGTACTCTAACTTAATTTTATCTTCTTCTTTAATCCAATTCTTTACATTCTCGCCTTTCATTTGCTTGTACAAATTTGTCTTGCGCTCATAGGTAATTTTTCCGTAAGTAATCTGGGCATCAACGCAGGTCGCAAGAAATATAAACACAAAGAAATAATATAACTTAGTCATACTCTTCCTCCTCTTCTCCTGCCTTTGGTTTTTGGCTGGTAAACTTATATGTTAAACGTAATAAAAAGTATTGACGGATGATTTGCGTTTTAGTATCCACAATTCGGTTATTGGTAACGAAACGCTGATTGCTTATGTTTTGATTTAAAATATCATTCGCATCCACGCCAACAATTAAATTCTTCGCCTTTAAAAAAGAATATTTAACTGCAGCGTTTACAATCGTGTAATTAATGTTATAGCCATTTGCTCTATTTCCGTTATCAACATATCGTCCTTCCGCTTCAACAACTAATCGTTCAAATAATTTCAAACGAAAAGAGGCTTCCAAAGAATAACTATAGTAAGGTTGATTAGTTTGTAAACTGATGGTTTGTTTTGGAATGTTGTAATCATAATCACCGCCTATTCTTGCTTCAGCAACATCTCCAAACTCTTTTTCGAAATATAAACCCGGAGAGAAGCTTGTGTTCTGCGTTATGTTTTTCTCGTTATTTACAAACCCAACATTATTATTATGACTGGCGCTAAAGTTGTAATCAATCTTAAACAAGCGTTTAAAAACAGGAACTCCTCCTCCCAAATAAATATTAGCGAAATAATTTCCGTCTACATTAACCGGCGTTGAAACGGCTCTCCCGATTGAATCAAAATAAGTTTTGTTACTGATTTGATCCAGTGTATTGGTAAAATTTCCGCCACCATAAAAATTAATATCACTGATCCCTTTATAGAAATAATAATTAAGATTGATGTTGTTACTGTATTGCTGTTTCAAATCCGGATTACCAATGTAGATGTTATTCGGATCGCTATTATCCGTTACCGGTTGCATTTGACGAAGTTCCGGCAATTGAGCGTTCATGTTATAAAATATGTTGAGGTTAGATCCTTGATTGATACGAAACACAGCGTTTGCTACAGGTAAAATATTATTAAAAGACCTGCTTAATAGTTGCCCACTCGTTACATTAAAATTTTCCTGGTAAACATTACGATAATTAGTTCCGATGCTAAAACGGTATTTCTTTACATCGTAAATTAATTTCGCTCCCGCTCTGGAAGTAATTCGTTTGTTTTCGAAATTGTTCGATTGTGTTGTGTTAAAAGCATCGTATGCCAGTCCGTCAAAGTCTAAAGTCGTCCGGTTATTTTTATTTTCATTGTGAGAAAAACCACCGCCTACCTCCACTTTAAATTTCTTATTCAGTGGCTCTATGTAATTTATAGTAGCGTTATGCTCCATTCTGTAATTTTCCTGTGTTCGCTTTTGCAATAACGATGAATCGGCTGCTTGTCCAAGATAATATCTGAAATCTGTATTTAAATTCGTTTTTGTAAGCGCGTTATAATAAGATGGCTGATAAGTAACCGTTAACTGTCGGTCCTTTTTCTTAAAATTCCGAAATAATCGCAACAACACATTGGCATCAATTGTCTCGCTGTTTCCTTTCGTAACAATTTGCGTTGAACGTGTTAAAGTATCAGAGGCCGAAATAAATTCGTCTGTTTGATTGTTGTTTGTATTAGATGTGTTATACACGATTTTAGGCTTGATGGTAAGTTCTGTTAGTGAATCTAATTTTTGCTCCCAACGCAAATTAAACGTGTGGCCTTGATTTAAGTTAGAGTTACTTACAACTTGTTTGTTTGTGTAGCTGGTGTCTTCTAAAAAATACTGTGTATTGACCTCTTGCCCTGCAGTTAAATTGTTTTGTCGAAATGAGTAATCAGTATTTAGTTTGATTTTTTTGCCGATTTTATCATTGAAATAAAATCCACCTTTATAGGTTTGCGGCACCCCTACTTTTCTTTCGCTCCATCCACTCCATGAATTAGTTTCAGGATCGTAATTATAATTATTTTCGTTATTCAATCCGTATTTATCAATTTCATCCCAGCCAAATCCATCTTTAGGCGTATTAGCTGCTAATCCAAACAAAGAAAACTTTCGATTCTTTTTAAATCTATTCACTAAAATATCACCTTCATAAAATTTTTGAAAATCACTGGCACCTGCTACTTTTCCGAAGTAACCCTTCTTAGCCTCCTCCTTCAGTTGCAAGTTCATAACCTTAAC
>CAYQDP010000005.1:0-19278 GCA_964416235.1 uncultured Flavobacteriaceae bacterium
TATCGTTACTTAGTTCACCTAGGTTATAAAGTTCGTTATGTAAGAAATATTACGGATGCGGGCCATTTAGAAGGAGATCGCGACGAAGGTGATGATAAGTTTACTAAGAAAGCTAAATTACTTCAGGTTGAACCAATGGAGATTGTACAAAAATACACCGTTGGTTTCAGAGACATAATGGCTTTGTTTAATACACTTCCACCGAGTATTGAGCCAACCGCTACAGGACATATTATTGAACAACAAGAAATCGCGAAGAAGATCATTGAAAATAAATTTGCTTATGAAGTGAACGGCACTGTTTATTTTGATGTAGAAAAATATTCTAAGACTAATAATTACGGCGAACTAACTAACCGTAAGTTAGAGGACCTATTAGAAAATACCCGTGAATTAGACGGACAGGATGAGAAAAAAGGTCGATTGGATTTTGCGCTATGGATCAAAGCAAAACCCGAACATTTAATGCAATGGCCTAGTCCTTGGGGAATGGGATTTCCCGGCTGGCATATTGAATGTTCTGCAATGAGTACAAAATATCTTGGTGAAACATTTGATATTCATGGTGGCGGAATGGATCTTCAGGCTACACATCACACTAATGAAATTGCTCAAAATATTGCTTATTGCGGAAAATCACCCGCAACTTACTGGATGCACACCAACATGCTTACTGTAAATGGTGCGCGTATGAGTAAAAGTGCCGGAAACAGTTTCTTACCTTTAGAATTATTCAGCGGTAATCACCCCTTATTATCTAAAGGGTACAGTCCGATGACCGTTAGATTCTTCATGATGCAAACACATTATCGCAGCACACTTGACTTTAGCGATGAAGCATTAAACGGTTCCGAAAAAGCATTTAACCGGTTGATGGAAAGTTATAAAACATTACAACTTTTAACTCCATCTGCTACATCATCTGAAAACATAAACGAACTAAAGACGAAATGTTATGAGGCGATGGATGATGATTTTAACACCCCTGTATTAATTGCCAACTTATTTGAAGCTGTTAGAATTATTAATTCTGCTAACGATAAAAAAACTCATTTAACACAGGCTGATATTGATTTGCTAAAAACAATTTACAATCATTTCATAATTGACATTATGGGATTGAAAGTTGAAGAAGAAGGAGGCAAAGCAAACGAAGCGCTTGAAAAAGTAATGCAATTGGTATTAGACATGCGCGCAAAAGCAAAAGCCAATAAAGATTTTGCAACTTCCGACGAAATAAGAAATAAATTAACCTCCGCCGGCATTCAGGTAAAAGACGGGAAAGACGGAGCTACCTGGAATTTATAAAACATGAAACTTTTTTTTAGATTATTTTTTATTGTAATGATTACTGCCTTTGCGGCTTGTCAAAACAACTCAACAGAAACAACAACGAATAACGACTCCACTACAGGTAATACCAATACTGTTGTTGCGAAGCCACGCGTAATTCCACCAGATTTCAATCAGGATAGCGCGTATGCTTATGTTGTAAAACAAAGCGATATGGGTCCGCGTGTGCCCGGCAGTAATGCGCATAAAAAAGCGGTTGCTTACTATGAAAGTTTTTTTAAATCACTTGGCGCCAATGTAAAAGTGATGGGTGGAAATGTGAATACTTACGATGGAAAACAATGGCGTATTGATAACGTCATTGCATCGTTTCATCCCGAAGCAAAAACAAGAATATTATTAACTGCACATTATGACAGTCGTCCAATTTCAGATAAAGACCCTAAACCTGAAAACAAAACAAAACCTTGTCCGGGTGTAAACGACGGCGCAAGCGGGGTTGGTGTGTTAATGGAAATTGCAAGAACTATTTCTGCCAAACAACCCGGAGTTGGCGTTGATATTGTTTTGTTTGATTTAGAAGATTATGGTGATAATGGAGATCCTAATTCCTGGGCATTAGGCTCACAAGATTGGTCACGTAACCCACACAAACCCGGATATAAAGCTAAATACGGTGTTTTATTGGATATGGTGGGTGCTAAAAATGCCATTTTCCCTAAGGAAGGCTTATCTGTATTTCATGCGAATGACGTAGTCAATAAAATCTGGAATACAGCAGAAACCTTAGGATACGGCAATTATTTCATTCAAGAAGAATCAGCAGAAATGACCGATGATCATCTCGCTATTAACAAAATTGCCGGCATTCCTTGCGTTGACATTTTACATTATAATCACGTAACAAATCAATTCTTCGAACATCACCATACTACCACTGATGACATCAATACGATTGATAAAAACACTCTAAAGGCAGTAGGTCAAACCTTATTGGAAGTGCTTTATAACGAAGAGTAATTTCAACAATTTTACTGAATTACTAACACCTCTTTTCAGAGGAGAAATAATTTTATTTTCTTTATATCACATTATGAAAACAACTAAATTATTTCTATTTGCATTCTTAATAGCCGGCTTGTGCAATTTTAGTTTTGCTCAAATTACGTTTGTTAAAGGTTATATGATAAACGACAAAGGCGATACCCTGAAGGGTGAAATTAAAATGAACCCTAAAAAAGAATTCGATCAATACAACAAAGTTTTTTTTAAGGATGAGAGCGGTGTTCAGAAAAATTATAAACCGGACAAAGTAAAAGGATACGGCTTTGAAAGCAAAAACTTCATAGCTTCAAAATATGAGGGCGATATGATGTTTTATAAAATCGTATGTAATGGGAAACTAATGCTCTATGAAATGATGTACGAAGTAATGCAAATGAATGAAATCAGTTACAAGAGCGAATATTATGTTTCCAATCCCGGAGATACAGAATACACAAAGCTTAAACAAAACAAATACAAAAAGCAATTAGCAGAATTAATGAAAGATAATCCCGACATTGCCGCAGGCGATGAAGAAAAGAAATTTGAAATTGAGAAAGTAATAGAATTGGTTAACCAGTACAACGACTGGGCTAAATCAAAATAAAACTAACACTCAACACTTTCAGGCAAAGCTGAATTTTACAGCTTTGCTTTTTTATTTTAAAGAAATATTATGCTGACAAAAAACACAGACAAAAAACTTTTTTTACTCGATGCTTTTGCATTGATATATCGCGCTTACTTTGCATTCAGCAATAGCCCACGCATTAACTCAAAAGGTTTTAATACCTCAGCTGTTTTTGGTTTTACCAATACTTTACTCGAAATTCTAAATAAAGAAAAACCAAGCCACATAGCCGTTGTATTTGATACGGATGCCCCTACTCAACGTCACGAAGAGTTTGAAGCCTACAAAGCGAATCGCGAAGAAATGCCGGAAGATTTACGCGCGAGCATTCCGTTAATAATTGACTTAATTAAAGGATTTAACATTGAAGTGATTGGTTTGCCAGGCTATGAAGCGGATGATTTAATCGGAACATTAGCTCGCAAGGCTGAGAATTTAGGTTACACAACCTATATGATGACGCCAGACAAAGATTATGGTCAATTGGTTGATGCAAACACTTACATCTATAAACCTGCGCGATTAGGTAATGGCGCGGAAGTATTAGGTATTGAAGATATTTGCAAGAAATGGGAAATACGAAATGTAGGCGAATTAATTGATATCCTCGGATTAATGGGTGATAAGGTGGATAATATTCCTGGGATTCCTGGTGTGGGTGAAAAGACAGCCATTCAATTAATAAAAGACTTCGGAAGCATCGAAAATTTACTACAGAATACAGATAAATTAAAGGGCAAACTGAAAGAGAAGGTAGAAAATAATAAAGAAATGGCTATTCAATCGAAGCGACTAGCCACCATTATTATTGATTGTCCGATTGAATTTGACGAACAAAAATTAGTACGTAAAGAATTAAATAAAGATGCGCTGCGTGATTTATTTAAAGAACTTGAATTCAGAAGACTCGGCCAAACCTTATTGGGCGAAGATATTGGCGGCAACGAAAGTTTAGCTTCAGAGAAAACTGAATACAAGGCAAAAGCATCGAACGGACAAACCGATTTATTTTCGACTGCTGCTTTTTTTAATGAGCAAAATGGAAATGGCGATTCCGGCGAGTCTGAACCGGAAACAAATCACGAGACCATTTCAACCGTTGCACACCAATACATTTTAGTAGACACGGATGAAAAATTAAATGAACTTATTTCCGTTTTAAATTCCGTGCAGGAATATTGCTTCGATTCGGAAACAACAGGACTCAACGCATTGGAAGCTGAAATTGTAGGCTTATCGTTTTCAATCAAAGCGCATGAAGCATATTATGTATCAATTCCTGCGGATAAAAATGAAGCACAGAAAATACTCGAGAAACTAAGACCTATTTTTGAAAACGAAACCAAAATTCTAATCGGACAAAACATAAAATACGATTATCATATTTTAAAAAACTATAACATCTCCATTAAAAACAAATTATGGGACACCATGGTGGCGCATTTTTTAATTCAGCCAGACATGCGTCACAATATGGATGTGTTAGCTGAAACTTATCTGAATTATTCTCCCGTTAGTATAGAAACGTTAATCGGAAAAAGAGGAAAAAATCAGCTGAGCATGCGGGATGTTCCTGTTGAACAAATTAAAGACTATGCAGCAGAAGATGCTGATGTTACCTTCCAATTAAAAGACAAATTTGTTCCGAAGTTGAAAGAAACTGAGACAGAAAAATTATTTACTGAAGTAGAAGTGCCTTTAATAACTGTGTTAGCCGACATGGAACGAGAAGGAATTAATCTGGATGTAAAAGGTTTGAAAGATTTCTCTGCGCAATTAGCAGAAGACATTACAAAAGTAGATGAGGAAATTCAGCAACTCGCCGGCACAAAATTCAATATTTCCTCACCAAAACAAGTAGGCGAAATTTTATTTGAATACTTGAAAATTGTAGACAATCCTAAGAAAACAAAAACCGGACAATACGCCACCAGCGAAGATATTTTAGCTAAGCTCGAGGGTAAACATCCTATAATCTCCAAAATTTTAGATTACCGCGAATTAGTTAAATTAAAAAGTACATATGTAGATGCCCTACCCGATTTAGTAAGTAGTGTCACACATCGCATTCATACTTCTTTCAATCAAGTTGTAGCCGTAACCGGGCGATTAAGTAGCGATAATCCCAACCTTCAAAACATTCCTATTCGTACCGAGCGTGGTCGTCAGATTCGCAAAGCATTTATTCCACGCAATGAAGATTACGTTTTATTAAGCGCCGATTATTCACAAATAGAATTACGTGTTGCTGCTTCTATGAGTGGTGATCCTGGAATGTGTGAAGCATTTAATGGCGGGAAAGATATTCATACGGCAACTGCCGCCAAAGTTTATGGTGTTCCTGAAAATGAAGTAACAAAAGATATGCGTTACAAAGCCAAGAGCGTAAACTTTGGTATCATATACGGACAAGGCGCATTTGGCTTAGCAGAAAATTTAAATATTTCACGCACAGAAGCTAAACAACTCATCGATAATTATTTTAAGGAGTACGAAGGCATCAAAAAATTCATGGATGGGCAAGTGAACTTTGCACGAGAGAACGGTTACGTTAAAACACTATTAGGTAGAAAAAGATGGTTACGTGATATCACATCAAGCAACGCGACTGTCAGAAGTTTTGCCGAGCGAAACGCGATTAACGCGCCTATTCAAGGTTCTGCAGCAGACATGATTAAAGTAGCGATGATTAATATTCACAACGAGCTCAGTAAAATGAATATTAAATCACGCATGGTATTACAGGTGCATGACGAATTAGTGTTTGATGTTTATAAACCGGAATTGGATTTAATTAAACCAATCATTGAAAAACACATGCAACATGCCCTACCGTTAAAAGTACCTGTGGAAGTAGGAATGGGTGTTGGCGTAAATTGGCTGGAAGCACATTAATAAAAAAAGCGGGCAATGCCCGCTTTTTAACCAAATAAACAACACACATTACTTCGTTACAATTATTTTCTTGTGAAGTTTCGCTGAATTTGAATACATATAATATACACCCTCAGCAAGATTATCAATTTTTATAGTCTCCTCTATCCCTTCCTGTTTTTCAAAGTTGAAAATAACTTGTCCTAATTGGTTATATATTTCAAATACACCACCAGTTGAAGTATGGATACTAAACGAACCATTGTTAGGATTTGGATAAACTGTAAACTCATTGCTAATTATTTGCTCTTCTACACCAGAGCACACAGATACCGATTGTGTAAACACGGATGAATTTTGACAACCATTTGCGTCAGTTCCAATTACAGTATAAGTAGTTGTTGTACTCGGACTCACTGCTACAACAGCTGACGTGGCACCTGTATTCCAACTATAAGTACTCGCACCACTTGCAGTTAATGTAGCTGTTTGCTGTGTTGGTTGAGTACAAATTAAAGGATTACTTGTAATCACGTTTACGGTTGGTAATGGATTAACAGTTACAGTGATTTGCGATGTGTTACTACATCCTGAGGCATTTGTACCGGTAACAGTGTAGGTCGTTGTGACACTTGGAGAAACTACAGTGGAAACTGAACCTGCACCTGTACTCCAACTGTATGTTGAAGCACCTGACGCGGTTAACGTAGCAGATTGAGGTATAGCAGTTGCACAAGTTGTTGAATTCGATGTTATACTGCTTACACTTGGATTTGTACTTACTCCAATTGTTATTACGGTGCTTCCTGAACATGTTCCACTGTTTCCGTTAACTGTATAATTTGTAGACACTGATGGTGTAACTGAAATAGTCGTTGAGTTAGAACCCGTATTCCATGTATAGGTAGATGCTCCATTTGCTGTTAATACTACCGGTGCGCCTGAGCACGAAACAGAAGCCGATGGAATAATATTCACACTAATGGCAGAACTTACATTAATTGAGATGGCAGATGTTGCGCTGCAAACACCATTAATACCTATAATAGAGTACGTAGTATTTGAAGAAGGTGACACCACCAAAGAATTACCTGTTGCTCCTGTACTCCACGAATAAGTGGAAGCACCACTCGCCGTTAATGTAGATGATCCTCCTGTGCAAATTGTGCTTGCCGTAGAATTCACCAATAAATTTGGTGTATCGTTGTAAATAGTAATTGTACGAGATGAGCTGCACGTTCCATTGCTTCCAATTACTGTATAGGTAGTTGCCACACTTGGCGATACTGCAATTGCTGCAGTAGTTGCCCCGGTGTTCCATGTATAAGATGATGCACCTGTTGCAGTAAGTGTAGACGACCCACCTGAACAAATTGTAGCAGAACTAGCGGTTGTATTAACTGTTGGAGTTGGCGAAACGGTTATGGAAATTGTTTTTGAATTGGTACATCCGCCTGTTGTACCCGTAACGGTGTACGTTGTACTTAAAGTAGGCGTAACATTTATTGATGCAGAGGTTGAACCGGTGTTCCAAGTATAAGTAGTGGCACCAGTTGCCGATAATCCAACGTTACTGCCCGGACAAATACTAGTAGTACTTGAACTTACCACAACTGTTGGAGAAGCTGTAACAGAAACTGTCTTTAATGTAGAAAGCGAATAACAATTAGAATTTCCTGCTGCTACAAAAACACTACCTCCTGCTGTACCAACCAATGCACTTATTGTATTGGTTGTAGAAGTACCGGTCCATGTTCCGGGTAATGACCATGAATAGGTTGTAGCTCCTGAAATTGGCGAAACACTATAAATGGTAGTGCTATTAATACAAGCGTTATTCGGACCAGAAATACTTGATGGCATTGCAGGAACTGTATGAAGTGTAATTGCTAATGTTCTGGATGGAGATGGACATAAACCATTTAATGCAGATACTGTTATTGTTCCGGCTGCAGAACCCACTGTAATTCCAATTGTATTGGTTCCTGATACACCCCCATATCCAACAGGTTTTTGCCAAGAATAACTTGTTGCACCAACAACAGAAGATATACTATATGTATTTAATGTATTCGGACAAACTAACGTATTGCCGGCAATGGCTCCAGGTTGTGCAGGAACTGTATTGACGTTAACTGCTAAAGTTCTAATTGTTGACCAACATGAACCATTTCCTGCTCTAACTGCAACGTTTCCGTTTACAGTCCCAACAGTTGTGCTAATACTATTTGTAGTGGAACTTCCTGCCCAAGTAGCTGGAATTGCCCATGAATAAGTTGTAGCGCCCGCTACCGGTGCAACACTGTAAATTTGTGTTGCAGACTCACAAACGTTATTTGAACCTGAAATTGTACCTGGTTGCGCAGGAACAGTTAAAGTTGTAACTGATAAAGTTCTTACCAAAGACCTGCAACCTCCACTATGTGCATAAACACTAAATGTACCTGATGCAGTTCCGGAAGTAACAGAAATTGTATTACTCGATGAAGTACCTGTCCAACCGGAAGGAATTGACCATGTATAAAAATCAGCGCCACCAACAGCCGCTACGCTATAAGTTGCAGTTACACTTGGACAAATTGAAGCAGGCCCTGAAATAGTACCCGGTTGAGATGGTGCTGAACAAAATGAAAGTATCGTACCCGTTGCACCAACAGCCCAACCTTGAGTAGAGCTATTCATGTGTAATCCCAATAACAAATTTGTTGTGCCTGAAGTTTGAGTTGTCCATGTTGCACCACCGTTAGTTGTTGTTAAAATTACACCATTAGCGCCAACTGCCCAACCTTGTGTTGTTGAAACAAATTGAACATGTTGTAAGTTTTGTGTTGTACCCGAAGTTTGCGCAGTCCAAGTTACACCACCATCTGTGGTTGTACGAATAACTCCATTATTACCAACAGCCCATCCTTGAGTTGTTGAAACGAAATAAACATCATTCATATCCGTAGCTACTCCAATTGAATTAACCGTCCATGAAGTACCGCCATTAGTTGTTCTTGCTACCGCACCACCGGCACCAACAACCCATCCAGTAGTTGCATTAATGAAGAAAACTTTATACCAATTATTAGTTGTGGCTCCTATCAAATTACTTTGCTGAGCCCAATTCGCTCCTCCGTTTGTAGTTTTAAACCAACTACCGGAAGTACCTACCGCGTAACCTGTTGTTGAACTACCAAAACTTATTCCATATATATTTGGCGAATTAAGATACGTTACTGCAGGTGCAGCCCAAGTGGCTCCGCCATTTGTTGTTCTGATTAACAAACCAGCATCGCCTACAATAAATCCGGTAGTGGCCGATAAAAATGTTACATCTCTGTTTGCGTTCGTAAATGGGGATGTTTGAGCTGTCCATGATTGTCCGCCGTCTGAAGTTACGCGTATCGTTGCTCCATCTCCTACTACCCAACCATTTTGAAATGTTGGAAAGTGAACCGATCTAAGATTTTGTGTAGTTCCTGAAACTTGTGTATTCCAGGACTGTGAGTAAACGACAAAACTCATTAGAAATAAATGAGCCAGAATTGTAAATAATTTTCTTTTCATTGCTTTTGATTTTAAAGCTAAATTCAGGATAAACCTTAGCTTAAAAAGCAGAATCCAAATAATGCCTCTAACCAACTAATAAGTGATGGATTTAGACTAATACTTGTGTTTTAGGAAACTTATTTAGTTAGACTGGCTTGCCATTTCATGAATTGCTCCTTGTAAGCGTTCACCTCATTCTCCATTTCGGTATAATTACCTTGCTCATCGGATTTTTTAAGCTTAATCAATAAATCCTCTGCCTGCGTAAGAAAATTAACAAACTGATGGGTGTTTAAAAACATATTGGTATTATCCAAACTAAAAAGCACATTATTAAGGTTCTTATAATACACTTTTGTGATTCCCTTTAGATGACTAGTAGAAACGTGAATTGGCTTACTATTGAATACCATTGTAATTATCAGTACAAGTTTACAAACAATGAGTTCTCTAAAACCCTTGGATTAACAACTGACAATAACTAATGAATAAATGAAGTATTATAATGAACCCGTGAATCAGAAATTTTTCAGGAAGCTGATAACCACATCTTTTTTTCGCTGAGAAACCGGCACGCGTTGTCCACCTTCCATAATTAAAAAGCCACCATCATTCTTTTCGAATTTTTCAATTTTATTGGCGTTAATTAAAAAAGAATTATGAACTCGTAAAAAATCATACGGCTCAAGGATTTCTTCATACTCCTTTAAATTTTTTGAAACGACGATTTGCTTATTGTTATCAATAAAAAAAGTAGTGTAAATACCGGAAGCCTCACAGCAAATTAAATCTTTGACTTTAATAATATGTATAGCGTCTAATTCTTTAAGAACAATTTTCTTTTCTGATTTAGTCAGATTTTTTTCATTCATAACCGCTACCTGCTCCAGAAACAATTTATTTTTAATATTGCTTTCGGCTTTTTGAACACTTTTTGCCAATTCATCAGGATTAATAGGCTTAGTTAAAAAATCGATAGCGCTAAATCTGAAGGCATCAATCGCATATTTATTATGTGCGGTGATAAAAATAACCTGAAATTTAATTTCACTTAATTTCGATAACATATCCATACCTGTTCCATCATCCATTTCCACATCCGTAAAAACAATATCAGGTTGTAATTCGTGAATCTTTCTTAAGCCACTAACTACGCCGTCTGCTTCAGCAACAGAAGTAATTTGCGGACAAAATGCCGTTATCAAATCGATAATCGTTGTCCGGATGTTTTTTTCATTATCTATTACGAGTGCCTTCATTTATATATTAAAGGTAATATTATTTCTATTTTCACACCATTCGGCTCGTTTGTATTAACACTGAAGCTTGCATTCGACTTCTTTTCCTTATTTAATAAATAAAGTCGGTCTTTCGTGATTTGCATGGCACGCGAAATGTGCTTGTTTGGATTTTGTGATTCCTTATTGAGACCGGCTCCGTTATCCTTAATCATTATACATAAATCATTGTTTCTGATTTCAAAATTAAGTTCAATTTTCCCTTTATAGTCAATGTTTCCAAATCCATGCTCAATGGAATTTTCAAGAAACGGTTGAATCAACATAGCAGGAATAAGTGTGTCTGAAGTTTCAACATCATTGGAAATAGTTGTCTCTAAAGAAAATTTATCGTTCTCTTTTAATTGTTGTAGTTCAATATACTTCTGTATGAATTCTAACTCAGTATCGATAGAAACGTAATCGTTATACGAACTCTCCAATGTTTGACGCATCAGGCTGCTGAATTTATACAAATTGAGTGCTACCTTTTTGCCGTCGTTTTCTTTAACCGCAATTCCCTGCAAAGTTGTTATGGCATTAAAAAAGAAATGCGGATTAATACGGGAGCGATTCAAACGCTGTTCGGTTTCTAAAACTTTCTGACGGTTCTTAATTAAACTTTGGCGGTAAAAGAATATTATCACAATAATCAGAAGTATTGTTAATGCGATTCCAATAGCTAGTACTCTGATACGTAAATTTTTAATTTCCGCTTCCTGATTTAATTCGCGAATGGTTTTTTCGTTTTGAGCTTTATTATATTTCTGTTCCAATTCAGCAATCTTACCGGTATTCTTTACATCAATGATGCTATCATTGATGCGCGTCATGTTTTCGAATGCCCACAATGCTTTATCCGATTTTCCTGCATCGCGCGCCACCATGTATACAATATCATAGGCATTGATAATCGATGATACCACGTTTTCATTGAGTGCGTGCATTAAACTGGAGTCGGCATATTTTTCCGCAATATCAAATTGTTTTTTCTTACGATAAATATTGGCTTTATCCCCGTTAATTGAATACAACTCCACACGCATCGGAAATACACGTACGATATTATGTGCGCTATCCAAAAACTTCAAAGAATTATCGAGGTCTTTTACCTTTAAAGACAAGAATGCCTTCTTTCGATAGTATTGTTCTAATAAGCGATTATAAGGACCTAACTTAACAGCGTGAGCACGGATTCCACCCATAAACATTTCAATGGTATCGAGGTACTTCTTTTCCTTAAAATCCTGATACATGTTGTTGTAACGGTTAGCAAGAACATTGTACAAATGATATTTTTTATAGGATTCCGGTAAACGGCTGATATAGTTTTTTGCCGTAATCGCATAATCACGTGCCTTTTCAGGCTGACTCATTTTTACAAAAATATTTGCAACACGTAAATTACATTCTGCCAATTTCAATGTGCTTTTTTCTGTGTTTGCAAGCTCCATCATTTTCAATCCGTGCTCAAGCGCCTTTTCGTAATTGTTATTAAAGAAAGCTAACTCAGCGCATTCAAAATAATATCGGTACTTACAAGCTTCAGACGTGCCAGCTTTTTCAAACAAATTTCCTGCCAATTCCAAAGTTACTTGTGCCGAATCGATTTGAGCATTTCTAACCAATATCTCTGTCAAATACACATAAGCGTAGGCCTTACATTCATCGATATCATTAGTGAGCAGGCGCTCTATTTCATTGTTTAGTTTTTCATAGTCGGCAATATCAACTAAACTATCCACTTGCTCTTGCATCTTAACGTAATTAAGACAAGCGCATTGCTGAGCCTGCAAAAACGGGATAAACAATAAAAATACTAAGTTTGTAAGAATCAGTCGCATATCTGATTCAAATATAAAAAATTTGAAGGCTGCCGAATGTTATTTCTAAACAGCTGTGCCTAATTTCTAAATAAATGATGTGATTTTACTAAAAGCTGCAAGTTTATATATTCAGGAAATGCATAAACTCATCCAGTTTGTTTTTTAAATCAAGCTGGTAGTCGCTTTGCTGGAAGGTAGCTTTAATCGTATAGTTATAACGGTTAAAGGTTTGAATGATACGGGAAAGATCTTCTTTATTAACCTTAATTGTCACCTCTATCTTATTGCTGTCGGGCTGACCTGAAACATGCAGGCTTAGCACTTTTGCGTCGTTCCCCTCTATGATATTTCCTATTTGTGTAATAGAGTAGTCGTTTTGATTTAACTCTAACACAATTACTCCACCCGGATTTTGAACAGAAATTAAATTAGAAAGATTTTGTACAAATCCTTTTAAACTAATGGACCCCTTAAACTTTTCGTTATCATCCAACACCGGCATCACCGTTAGATTTAAAGAAGTCATTAACTTCAGTAAGTCGTAAACATGTTGATGGTGATGAATAACAGGTTTTATGAGAGGTAATTGTGCCTTTTTGAAAGTTTCTTCAGGTTTATTATAATCCAATAAATCACTTTCGGAAACTACACCAATTAATTCATGATTATCTACAACAGGAAGGTGAGACACTTTAAATTGCTCCATCCAGTCAAGCGCCATCTCTACAGTATCACTCAGCTTCAGTGGCGGTATTTCGTCGGTTATTAGATCAGAAACTAACATCTACCTTCAAATTTAATCAATCTTATTATTTTAAACGTAAATTTTATTAACTAGTTGCGCCCTTTTAGCAATAATTAATATTTATTTAAAACGTCAGAATTTTACACATATTGCTTAGCTTTGTGAACTCAAAATGGCTAAACTAAGTGTAAACATCAATAAAATTGCCACACTCCGTAACTCAAGAGGCGGCAGTATGCCTGATTTAATTAAGGCGGCTATTGACATTGAACGCTTTGGCGCAGAAGGGATAACGGTTCACCCACGCCCGGATGAAAGACATATAAAATATGCCGATGTTTACGAACTAAAAAAAGTAGTTAAAACCGAATTCAACATTGAAGGAAATCCTAAAGAACAAAAATTTGTTGATCTTGTTTTAGCCGTTAAACCCACACAAGTGACTTTGGTTCCCGACTCAACCGGACAATTAACCTCCGATCACGGATGGGATACGATTTCCAATAAAGATTATTTAAAAGAGATTATTGCTGTATTTAAAAATGCAGGTATCCGTACTTCTATTTTTGTTGATGCGGATCTTAAAATGGTTGAAGGCGCCAAAGAAACCGGAACCGATAGAATTGAATTATACACCGAGAGCTACGCTCATTATTACAAAGAAAAACGGGAAGAAATTATTAAACCGTTTACTGCAGCCGCTCTTCGCGCTAATGAATTGGGCTTAGGTATTAATGCCGGTCATGATTTGAACTTAGATAATCTAAAGTTTTTCAAACAAAATATTCCCGGTTTATTGGAGGTTTCAATTGGGCACGCTCTGATAAGCGATGCGCTTTATTTTGGCTTAGAGAATACCGTTCAGATGTATTTACGAGAATTGAAATAAATTATTTCATTCCTATCAAAGCCAGCATTCTTCCTGTTTTTCCTTTCTCCAAACGATACGAATAAAATTTAGCGTTATCAGAAATAGTGCAACGATCCGACATTTCAATGTTATTTTCCTTCACACCGAATTGCATTAACTGTTTTTTATTCGCCAATTTTAAATCAACATAATATTTATTCTTACTCGTGTTATACCATTTTTCATCCTCCGAAAAATGAATTGCTACTTCCTCCCCTACTTCAAAATTGTTTTTACCAATACAAGCTCCTATAAAAGCAAGGCAATCTTCGCCCTTAGTTCCGTATTGCTCCTGCATTAACTTCAATGTTTCCCTTACAATCTTTGCTACAGTTCCCCTCCATCCTGCATGAATAGCTGCAACCGCTTTATTCTTTGTATCATAAATTAAAACCGGCGTGCAATCAGCAATAGTAACGCACACATACACATTTTGCTTATTCGTAATTATTGCATCATAACCCTCAGCACCTTGCGGCTTGTCGGCTACCAATATTTTATTGTCGTGAATCTGATGACTGTATGCAAGCTGATCAATTGTTATGCCTAACTGATTTAAAAACTCCTCGCGGGTTTGATGACGGTCGAATAAATCGTTTTCATTACTGAATTCAGTGACAAGCTTCTTGCCGGCCTGCTGCAATAAATCATTTAAACGCGTACTTTGCGCAGCGATGAGATTGTGTGACTGAAAAATAACAGGAATAAGCATTACGGATTAAAATTAAACATCCCTTTGCAATCTGAATAGTCAATTAATTAACAATCCCTTGCCTCTGCCAATCAGACCTTTACTATAATGCTATAATTCATAGCAACAATAAGCTATCTATTGTAGTAACTTTCCTTTGAGTTTTTGCTATTGTTTTTTACAAATGAACCGCAACGTTATGCATATGGACCTCGACACTTTTTTTGTGTCGGTAGAGCGGAAGATTAATCCGAAGTTAATTGGCATGCCTGTTTTGGTGGGCGGTACCGGCGACAGAGGTGTTGTGGCTTCCTGCAGTTATGAGGCGCGCGCTTTCGGTATACATTCTGCCATGCCCATGAAAACCGCCCGCTTGCTTTGTCCGCAAGCTGTTGTGGTGCGTGGCGATCATGAGGCCTACAGTAAACATTCTAATGAGATAACGGATATCATTAAAGAAAGTGTTCCTGTGTATGAAAAAACTTCCATTGATGAATTTTATGTTGATCTCACCGGTATGGATCGTTTTTTTGGTTGCTACAAACTCGCTACCGAATTACGTCAAAAAATAATTAAAGAATCAGGATTGCCAATATCCTTTGCTTTATCGGCCAACAAAACTGTTTCTAAAATCGGTACCGATCAAGCTAAACCCAACGGGCAAATTCAAATTCCGTTCGGTGATGAAAAAACATTTTTAGCACCCTTATCTGTGAAGAAAATACCAATGGTAGGTGATAAAACGTATCACTTGTTGCGCGGAATGGGCATCGAAAAAATCAAAACCGTACAGGAAATGCCCATTGAGTTGATGCAACAAGTTCTGGGAGAAAATGGAATTTCTATTTGGAAGAAAGCTAATGGTATAGACACATCCCCTGTTGAACCATATAATGAACGGAAGTCACTTTCTACCGAATGTACTTTTGATAAAGACACCATTGATACTGATTTTTTAATTCGGAATCTCATCAGCATGACAGAAAAATTATGTTATCAATTGCGAAGCGAAGAAAAATTAACAGCATGTGTAACCGTTAAAATCCGTTACTCCGATTTCAACACTTACTCTACACAAGCTCGCATTGCGTATACAGCTCTCGATAGTACGTTAATAGAAAAAGTAAAAGAACTGTTTAATAAATTGTATCAAAAACGCATGTTAGTGCGCTTGATTGGTGTGCGTTTTAGTCATTTGATACAAGGCACATATCAATTTGATTTATTTGACGACAAAACTGAACAGATACAATTGTATGAAGCAATGGATAAAATGCGTAAACGTTTTGGAACGGACGCAGTATTGCGCGCAGCAGGTGTAGGTATCAAACAACGAGATTTTAATCCGTTTAACGGAATAAAAAAATAATGTTACTCAATTGCCACACATATTACAGTTTTGGTTATGGTACGCTTAGTATCGAAGAACTTTTTAATGAAGTTAAATCTAAAGGCTATAATACATTTGTTTTGTCTGATATAAATAACACATCCGCTATTTTAGAATCATTAAGACAAAGTAAAAATCATCGGCTAAAAGTAATTCCGGGTATAGATTTCAGAAATGGCGTAGAACAATTATACATTGGCATTGCTCAAAACAATGAAGGTTTTAAAGAACTTAATAAGCATTTAACACATCACCTTCATAACAACATCCCGTTTGAGAAACAAGCACCGGGTTTTAATCACGCTTATGTTGTTTACCCCTTAAGCAATTTCAAAGGACAAGTACTTAAAGAAAATGAATTTATTGGTGTTAGTGCGAAAGATTTACCCTCTCTCCCCTTCTCATCGGCCAAAAATCACTATCATAAACTTGTTATACTTCAAACAGGCTCATTCATTACTAAAAAACACTTTAATGCACATCGTCTACTGCGAGCTATCGATAAAAACACACTTCTAAGCAAGTTACCTATCAGTGAACAAGCTGATGCGAATCACGTAATACATGATTTAAAATATATTCTTTCCGCTTTTTCATCATACCCAAATGCTTTATTAAACACAACACAAATTCTAAATGTATGTCATGTAGAATATGAATTTGGAAAAATGAGTAATAAAAATCTCAAACACTACACAACAAGTGTAAAGGAAGATATTCAACTCTTAAGAAATGAAAGTTTAAAAGGACTAAAGTATCGCTACCCCAATCCCAAACCCGAAATATTAGAGCGCGTAGAAAAAGAATTGCACATCATTGAAAAAATGAATTTCGCTTCTTACTTTCTTATTAATTGGGATATTATCAAATATGCACAACATAAAAATTATTATTATGTGGGACGAGGCAGTGGGGCTAATAGTATGATTGCCTATTTGCTGAGGATAACAGATGTAGATCCCATAGAACTAGATTTATATTTTGAACGATTCATTAATGAAAACAGAAGTAATCCGCCTGATTTTGACATTGATTTTTCGTGGACCGACAGAGATGACATAACGCGTTATATCTTTGAGAGATTTGGACCGGAAAGAACAGCGCTGCTTGCAACCTACGCTACTTACAAAGACGATGCTGTTATTCGGGAGTTGGGAAAAGTTTTTGGATTACCTCCTAATGAAATAGAGCACCTTCAATACCTCAAAGAAAGGAAATTGCAACCTGAAGAAAATTTCGCACAATTAATTTTCAAGTACAGTTCATTCATTCATAATTTCCCAAGTCACTTGAGCATTCACTCAAGTGGTATTCTTATTTCGGAGGAACCCATCATGGCATACAGCGCTACTTTCATGCCGCCTAAAGGTTATCCCACCACGCAATTTAGCATGCAGGAGGCAGAAGATATAGGCTTAGCTAAGTTTGATATTTTAAGTCAGAGAGGCTTAGGAAAAATTAAAGACAGTTTGGATCTAATAAAATTAAATACCAATACAGAAATTGACATACATGATGTAAAACGATTTTATGAAGATGAAAAAGTAAAAGATTTGTTACGTGTTGGAAAATGCATTGGTTGCTTTTATGTAGAATCTCCGGCTATGCGAATGTTGCTGGCCAAATTACAAGCCGATGATTATTTACGACTAGTTGCTGCCAGTTCAATCATAAGACCTGGTGTTGCAAAGAGCGGGATGATGCGTGAGTATATTTTAAGATACCGGGATGAATCAAGAAGAAAAAAAGCTGAAAATGAACTTCCTGTATTTTACAATCTGTTAAAAGAAACATTTGGTGTAATGGTATATCAGGAGGATGTAATTAAAGTAGCCCATTTATACGCAGGATTATCGTTGGCTGAAGCTGATTACTTACGACGAGGTATGTCGTGGAAGTTTAAACAACGTAACGAATTTCACGAAGTAGAAAAAAAGTTTTTTGATAATTGCAAAGCCAAAGGTTATGATGAAAAAATAACAAAGGATATTTGGATACAAATCGAAAGCTTTGCCAATTTCGCCTTTTCAAAAGGGCACTCGGCAAGTTACGCCGTTGAAAGCTTTCAGGCACTTTACTTAAAAGCTTATTTTCCTCTCGAGTATATGGTTGCTACGCTCAACAACGGAGGCGGATTTTACCGTGTTGATTTATATTTACACGAAGCGCGCATGCACGGAGCCACCATTATGTCTCCATGTGTAAATAAAAGTGAGTTGCTTTGCACAATTGAAGGTTCAACCATTTATTTAGGCTTCGTCATGATTGGCGAATTGGAAACACAGGCATCAGAAATTATTTTGAGTGAACGAAAACGAAATGGTCCGTATAAAAACCTGTATGACTTCATAAAAAGAACTTCTTTGGGTTTGGAGCAAATTCGCCAGTTAATACGCATTGGGGCATTTAATTTTACCGGTAAAAACAAAAAAGAATTACAATGGGAAGCACATTCACTTATTAATCCTGTGAAAAAGAAAAACAACGGGGTAGAATTATTTGATGTAAAACCAAGGAAATACAAATTACCCCCCTTGTTTACTTCATGGATTGATGACGCATTTGATGAAATGGAGATATTAGGATTTACATTGACTTCTCCTTTTAAATTATTACGAAATCCACACGAAATACGATCGCTCACTGCTTCACAACTCAAACAGCACATTGGTGAAACTGTAGAAATAACAGGTTATCTTGTTACTACTAAAAACACAAAAACATCAAAAGGGGAATATATGCACTTTGGTACTTTTTTGGATAAGGATGGCTTCTGGATTGATACAGTTCATTTTCCACCAACAGCTAAAGCATATCCGTTTAAGGGAAGAGGTTGCTATCTGATAAAAGGCAAAGTAACAGAAGAGTTTGATTTCACAACCATTGAAGTTCAGGAGTTACATCATATGCCAATGATGAATCGTGATGATGTAACAGAACCCGGTAATTTAAGTGCGAAAGACGAACAGAAAACAATTTATATGTAAATTTAGTGTATGAAATCGGGTTCGTTAAACGACATAAAAAAAGAACTTCAACAGCTAGAACCTAACAGGCTGATTG
>CAYQDP010000006.1:0-19047 GCA_964416235.1 uncultured Flavobacteriaceae bacterium
TGATCTTCGGTTGCATAAATATTTAATAATGGTGAAGTCAGATTTTTAAGATTCACTTTCTTTCCTCCTACTTCCAACTCACCTTTTACTAATTTATTCTGCTGATATAACTCTTTCATGAACTGACGGAAACATTCTCCGGCTTGGTCAGGACTTTCGCTAATCCATTTTTCCATACGAAGGAAATTCAGAAGTTTGTCTTTATCATCTAAAACATTCACCAAACTTTGTTGCTTTTGAACTTTCATCATTGGTTTTAATAAATCAAAACCTTGATTTAAGAAATCACCCGGAATTAATCCGTTGTTTCCTTCTACCAATTTATCGAAGTCCATATTTTTACTCCAACGGAACAATAAACCATCATTGGTAGAGAAATCGATTGGCGTTACATGAGTAACCAAATTCTTTACCTTGTTTGGATACAGAGATGAATAAATTACGCTAAGCGTTCCACCCTGACAAATACTTAAAATATTGACTTTATCGATGCGGTGTTTTTTACGGATGAAGTCTACACAATTATTGATGTAGCCATTTACATAATCATCCATATCCAAATAGCGATCGCTTTTGGAAGGATAACCCCAATCGATTAAATAAACATCCAGGCCTGCGTTCAATAAATTTTTAATATAACTACGGTCGGGCTGTAAATCCAACATTTTATAAGTGTTTACCAAAGCGTAAACAATAAGTACAGGCGTTTTATAGGTTGCTGCAGTTTCGCGGTCGTAGCGGTACAGCGTTAATTTATCTTCTTTATAAACGGAAGTTTTAGGAGATGTTGCAATATCAACATCTTTAATTTGTTGAAGCGTATCATAACTCTTCATCATTTTCTGGCTCATGTCGGCCAGTTCTTTAATCATGTTTTCCATAGTGCGGAATTGGTTTTTAAATATAGCAAAAAAATCGATTATTTAAAGATTAATGAAAGCGTAAACAAAGCCAACAAAAAATCCCGGGTTACCCCGGGATTTATGTACGTCAGATTGTCCCACAAACACTAAAAGAACAATCCGCTTTGCTATGAGTAACCGTTATTATTTTTTCTTAGTTTTCGAAGCTTTTTCTTCTTCAAAAAGTTCAGCATTTCCGTTAAGAGCTAATTTATTTTGCAAGTCTTTTACGGTTTTCTTTAAATCATGGATGGTTTTATATAACTCATCAACTTCTGAACGGAAAACTACAGGGTAATTTTCATACACATTTTCGAATTGTTTTTCGAATTGTTTCTTAACATCCATCCCTAAGCTAATTGTTTCAGCTTTGATTTTTGAGAACTCTTCAGTAGCTAATAATTCAGCTAAGAATTTTTCGCTGGTTTTAACCCACTCGTTATAAACCTCATTCATGTTAGGCATTTCGCCCGGCTTAACGTTTTTATATTTTTCAGAATATTCTTTTGCGATTGTTTCGAAAGCTTTTTGAGTTGTAGTCATTAAGTTATACTGTAACTCATTTTGCTTAATAGAATATTCAGCAATTTTATCCATTAAGTTGATAGCAGCTTCCACATTTTCTTTTTCCTTACCAGGATTAGCTAATTTCATGATCGGTTCAAATGTTTTACCGAAAACGTTGTTAACCTGACTGTAAAGTTCCTTTACTTTTTCAAAGTTACCGCTGAATAATTGAGGAAACTCAGCAGACATACCTTGGATTTGTTGGAAGTATTCTTTGCTTAAACCATTTTGTTGTGTAAAGAAATCACGAACTTGTTTAGTTGCGTTGTCATAAACTTCTTTCATATTAGCACCGCTGTAAAAGTTACCGAATAATTGCTCAGTTACTTTTTTGTAGTTCTCAACATTATAAATGTTTTTCCAGGTTTCAGCAGTGAAATCTTGATTTTGGATTGCTTTCATCATTGGTTGGAAAGCTTCCTGAACCTTTAAAAACACCTGATTGCTTTCGAACATATTCTTAAACATATCTTTATTAAAAGATGAGTTAAAGTTTTTTGTATATGTATCGTAAGTATTATTTAATGTATTGATCCAGCTGTTGTAGATGTTAGTCCAAGAACTGTTCATAGCTCCAAAACTGTTCATGTAATCGTTAGCAGGTTTACCGTAATTAGCAAAGCTGTTATATAAGCTTTGGTTAAAATCAGTCATTTGCTTAACAGCATTCAATTGTTGGTTATACCAGTTTTTGAAAAACTCTTCAGGTTTATTTTCAGCAGCATTAAACGCATTTGGCATACCTGCTTGCATTCCGCCTAATAAATTCATTTGTTTCTCAAACCACTCCTTGTAAATGTTTTGACCTTCAGTAGTAATATTACCGCTGGTCATAGCATTTTGGAATTTTTTGGTTGAGTCCATCCAATTATTCATAACGGTAGTTTGTGTCTCCAGCAAACTGTCGAAAAATGGATTGTTTGTTTTCATTTTAAATTAAAGTTAAATTATTATTAATCAGTTACTTGTTATATTTCTATCTGATTTCCAGTAACTTACAGCGTTATTTGGAAATTTTATGCAAATATCGGAATTTTTTAGCATACATGTCAAGTATTTATATTAAAAAAACATTAAATAATCGACTAAAAGCATTTATTAGTCTAAATTAAATTTTTATCTATACCTTCGAAACCTATTATTATACAAACAATTACAGCCCCATGATTGAAGTAGGACAAATTTATACACACGATTTCAACTTTTCACAATACGAAGTAAATCGCTTTGCCGAGGTAACAGGCGATAAAAATCCGGTACACTTAAATGCTGACTACGCAGCGAAAACTATGTTTAAAAAACCAATTATGCATGGTATGCTAAGCGCTTCATTATTCAGCAAAGTTTTCGGAACTCTTTTCCCGGGAGAAGGAACCATTTATTTAAAACAATCGCTGAGTTTTTTAAAACCAATGTATGTTGATGTTAAGTACGAAGCTGTTTTTACAGTGAAAGAAGTTTTAAAAGACAAAAACCGCGCGATTGTAGAAACATTAATAAAGGATAAATCAACGGGTATTGTGTGTACAAGCGGTGAAGCTACCGTTATGAACGTTGACAAAATTAAATAGGCATATAACACTTCGAATTCATTCATCATTTTATTTATGAGTAAAAGAACTGTATTAGTAACAGGAGCTACTGGTGGTTTAGGAACTGCCATGTGTAAGAAATTATATAAAGACGGATTTAATGTGGTTGGTAATTATCACACCAAGGAAAAAGCCGATAAGTGGATGGAGCAAATGAAAAGTGAAGGCTTCAACATTAAATTATTTTACGGAGACGTTAGTGATTTCGACAGCGCCGCCGATATGATTAAAAAAATTGAAGCGGAAGTTGGTCCGATTGATACTTTGGTAAACAATGCCGGTATCACGCGCGATAGTCGCTTAGTTAATATGAAAAAAGAAGATTGGTATGCCGTTATTAATACCAACTTAAACAGTGTTTTTAACTGTACAAAAAATGTAATCGATGGAATGATTGAACGTAAGTTTGGTCGCATTATCAATATCTCCTCTGTAAATGGTCAGCGCGGACAATTCGGACAAACCAATTACAGTGCAGCCAAAGCCGGTATGCATGGTTTTACAAAATCATTGGCAATGGAAGTAGCTAAGTATGGTGTAACTGTAAATACTATTTCTCCAGGTTATATTGGTACGGATATGGTAATGGCAGTTCCTGAAAAAGTATTGAATCAAATTGTAGCGCAAGTTCCGATGGGTCGCTTAGGTGGAACACATGAAGTGGCTTCTTTAGTTAGTTTTTTAGCCAGCGAAGAAACCAGCTTTATTACAGGCGCCAACTACTCAATCAACGGCGGTCAGCACGTTTATTAGGATTAAGGATGCAGGTGTTAGGATGTAGTGTGAAACAAAATCACTAAATCCTTCATCCTCAAACCCTATATCCTCCTTATATCCCCCATTATGGGGTTGTTATACTCAACTAAAACTTCTATTTTAGGGCCACTAATTAAAAACTATGGCACACACATCAGCTAAAAAAGGGCATCCTAAAGGACTCTATTTCTTATTCTTCACAGAAATGTGGGAACGTTTCAGTTATTACGGAATGAGAGCAATCTTCATTTTGTTCATGACAAAAGTTTTAATGTTGCAAGACAAAGATGCTTCAGAAATTTATGGTAGTTATACAGGTTTAGTTTATTTAACCCCGCTTTTAGGCGGATATTTATGCGATAAATTTTTAGGAAACAGAAGAAGTATCATCATTGGCGGTATCCTAATGGCTATTGGTCAGTTTTGCATGTTCTTAAGTGCGAATATTGGTGCCGAGGGCGGTGTAACCATTATGTGGGCAGGCTTAACAGCCTTGATTATCGGAAACGGTTTTTTCAAACCGAACATTTCTACAATGGTTGGTCAGTTATATCCTGAAGGCGACAGAAGAATTGACAGTGCATTTACCATTTTTTACATGGGTATCAATTTAGGTGCCTTTTTCTCACCGTTAATCTGTGGTTCCATGGATTTCAAATGGGGATTCTTAGCGGCATGTTTAGGAATGGTAGCGAGCTTAGTGAGCTTTATACTTTTCCAAAAGAAATATTTAATCTCTGAAGAAGGAAAAGAAGTTGGTTTACCGGTTAAAAAACTGGATATGACAAGCATCTTAATGATTATCGGATCAATCGGAATTGTATTCTTCATGTTAAACTTCAAACAAATGTTTAAGAGCGAAGTTGACGTAATCAGTTATTTCATTTATGGCGCTATGATTATTATGCCATTAATTATCTTAACAGATAAAAGTCTCACCAAATTAGAAAGAAACAGAATCATTGTGATTTTCATTCTAGCATTCTTTGTGATCTTCTTCTGGGGTGCGTTTGAACAAGCCGGCGCTTCATTAACATTGTTTGCAGATAGGCAAGTTGACCGAGCTGCGAAAATATTCATTCCTGGGTGGTTGATTTTAGTTTCATCTATTACCTTAATTTATTTTCTTTCAAAGGGACTTAAATGGTTTTTTGATTGGAAAAAAAACATGGATATCATTGTTTTTTCTGTTATAAGTACTATTCTTTTAGTCTTATTCTTTATTGGCTACATTCCCGATTTCACTAAAGATGAATTCCCAGCAAGTTGGTTTCAATCTGTAAACCCATTAGCAGTAATTTTACTAGCTCCGGTTTTTTCACTTCTTTGGGGTTTTCTTTACGCGAGAAAACTGGAACCATCCTCTCCCAAAAAAATGGCAATTGGTTTAGCGTTAGTTGCATTAGGTTATGTTATAATTGCCTTTGCTGTTAAAGGTTTAGACTCAACTGCTAAAACAAGTATGATTTGGTTATTTTCTCTTTATATCATTCACTCAATGGGTGAATTATGTTTATCACCAATCGGTTTATCCATGGTATCTAAATTAGCTCCATTACGTTTATCCTCTTTAATGATGGGAACTTGGTTCTTAGCGAATGCAGCCGCTAATAAATTTGCAGGAACCTTAAGCGCATTAATTCCACCTACAGCTGAACCCGGAGCACCAGCTCCAACTGAATTCCCTACTTTCTTCGGGTTTCAAATTACCAACCTTTATGAATTCTTTATGTTATTTATTGTGATGACAGGTGTTGCGGCAGGTATATTATTTGTTTTAAGCTCATGGCTTGAAAAAATGATGAAGGAAAAACATTCAGAAACAGTTGATGTTACCAGAGCATAATTAATTTTATAATTCATATCTTCAAAACCTACAAGTTAACTTGTAGGTTTTTTATTTATATACAATGGAAAAAGAAATAACTCTCGAGGAAATACAAAATTTTAAAGGCAAATACCCAAAGCAATTATGGTACTTGTTTTTTAGTGAGATGTGGGAGCGCTTTAGCTTTTACGGGATGCGCGGCATGTTGGTTTTCTTCATGATAAATCACTTAAATTTTGATGAAGTATCGGCCAACTTACAATACGGAGCTTCTCAAGCTTTTGTATATGCCTTTACCTTCATCGGTGGTTTTTTCGCGGATAAACTTTTAGGATATCGTCGCTCTTTGTTTTGGGGCGGCTTACTTATGATTGTGGGAAGTATTGTACTCGCCATTGACCCTGAAAGATTTTTTTTCATGGGTATTGGTTTTAATATAGTAGGAACAGGTTTTTTTAAACCCAACATTTCATCTATTGTTGGACGTTTATATAAAGATGGAGACCCACGCACTGACGCCGGCTTCTCTTTGTTTTATGCTGGTGTAAACTTAGGTGCTTTAATTGGAGGTTATTTATGTATTGCCATTGGTAAACGTGCCTTATTTGGTGATTATATTCCTGAAGGAAAAGAATGGAATATCGCTTTCGGACTCGCCGCCATTGTTATGATTGTTAGCTTGCTCACTTTTGTTCGCACTCAAAAAAGTTTATCGGTGATTGGAAATTCACCTTTACAACATCTGCCCGATTCAAAAAGAAAAATGTATGAATACTTAACTTTTGCAGGCTCCTTACTTCTAGTCCCTGTAATTATTACCATGGTTTCTAAAACGGAATACACCGATTGGTTTATGTACATCATCGGACCTGTTTCGCTCATTTATCTCATTTATGAAATGAAGAATTATTCAGCAGTTGAGAACAAAAAATTAATAGCGGCTATTCTATTCATGTTCTTCTCCATCTTCTTCTGGGCCTTCTTTGAGCAAAGTGGAGGCTCCTTAAGTATTTTTGCCGCTAATCATTTAGGAAATTCAGTTGCCGGCATTCCTCTCGATCCAAACAGCGTAAACAATTCTGCCAATTCATTATTTGTTATCGCTTTTGCAGCACCATTAGGCATGTTATGGATTTGGCTCAACAAGAAAAAAATCGAACCCAACACCATTGTAAAATTCGGGTTGGGATTTGTATTTCTGGCATTGGGCTTTTATATGTTTTTTTATACCCGTTACTTGGGCAATGAAAATGGAGTTACCTCGCTTGGCGCGTTTGCTTTTGGTTGGTTCATCATCACTTTTGGTGAGCTCTGCTTATCACCAATTGGCATGTCGGTTATGACAAAACTTTCACCACAAAAATTGCAGGCCGTTACCATGGGCATGTGGTTTTTGGCCAGTGCCTACGGACAGTATTTTGCAGGATTATTAGGCGCTAATATTGCAGAAGCCTCGGCAAATTCTAATAATTATGAAAAATTGGTAACTTATACAGAAGGCTATAAGCAACTCGGTTTATACTCCTTAATTATTGGTATTCTGATAATTATCCTATCTCCGGCTATTAAAAAATTGATGGGAGGCGTGAAATAATTGGCTAAAAGTATGTCGTAAAAAATCGCTTTTTTTTTGCTACTTTTACTCTTAGAATTATGAACCTAAAAGAGAAAGTTTTAGAAATATTAGAAAAAGAAAAATACTCGTTTAAAGATTTAGCCGAGTATGTGAATATGAGCGAACAGGAATTAAGTACAGCCCTTGAAACAAAAAAATTAGAATTACGTACACTCGAATTAATTTCAAAGGGACTTAAAATTCCACTCTATAGTTTTTTCCGTTCAGACAAACCGTATTTCAATCCTAACGAGGAACCTTATTATATCAATAAATTATGGGAAGGTGAAGCTTCGGCGCACAAAAACGAATTAATCGAAGAGGTTGCTCTACTCAAACAAATTTTAGTTCAAAAACAGGCACAACTAGACAGCCTGAAATAACATGTTTAAAGAAATTAAATTACATCCCTCTTTAAACAATACATTATGTTAGCAGATATACTTATTACTTTATTACTTGTACTCCTTAACGGATTTTTTGTAGCCGCCGAATTTGCTTTAGTGAAGGTACGCTCATCTCAATTGGATATTAAAATTCAAAAGGGAAGCACACGCGCTAAAATGGCAAAAACCTTAATCGATAAATTAGATGCTTATTTATCAGCCACACAATTAGGAATTACTTTAGCAAGCTTAGCCTTAGGTTGGATTGGAGAGCGTGTTGTTGCGGCAATGGTAATTACTGTTTTTCATAAGTTTGGCTCCACACTTGATCCGGAAACCATTCACAGTATTTCTATACCTGTAGCATTTACATTAATCACATTCATGCATATTACTTTTGGTGAACAAATTCCAAAGATGATGGGAATTAAATTTCCACTTGAAACAACTTTAATTATTTCCTGGCCAATGCGCGCATTTTATTTTGTGTTTGGTCCGTTTATTTGGTTACTTAATAAGTCTTCAAATATTTTTTTACGATTATTTGGAATTAAATCCGTTGGCGAAGAAGAGGTTCATACAGAAGAAGAATTACGCTTAATATTAACGGAAAGTGAAGAAGGCGGCGCTATTAAGCCAAGCGAAAATGAACTAATTCAAAACGTATTTGATTTTGACGATCGCATCGTTAAACAAATTTTAGTTCCTACAAACCGAATTGCAGCTGTTGATGTGGAATCAGGAAGAGATGAAATTGTAAAACAGATTTTAGATGAAGGTTTTTCCCGAATGCCGGTGTTTTTGGGTGACATTAATAATATTATAGGTATTGTTCACAGTAAAGATCTATTAAAGAGTGTGGTTGAAAATAAATACAAAACGATTAGAGATATTATGCGTCCGGTTCATTTTGTGCCTGAAAGCATGAAAATTAATGAACTGCTTCGCGATTTTCAAAAGCATCACATTCAAATGGCCATTGTGACGGATGAATTTGGCACAACAGCGGGTGTAATCACCATGGAAGACATCATTGAAGAATTGGTTGGTGAAATTCAGGATGAGCATGACGAGGAAAAACCGAACGTAGAACAAAAAAGTGATACTGAATTTATTGTTAATGCGCAATCGAGCATTGTAGACGTAAATAATATTTTACCGCTTGCCATTCCTGAAAATCCACATTATGAAACAGTTTCCGGATATGTCAATTATATTTTTGGAAGAATACCTGCCGTAAACGATAAACGTACTCGTGACGGTTATGAGATTACCATTTTAAAAAGGAATCGTCAAAGTATTGAAAGCATACGTCTTAAAGTAACCAATAACGAATAACATGTTTTTAAGCGCCGAATATTGGAATACCCGTTATAAGGAAAACGAATTTGGCTGGGATACCGGAAGTATTACCGAACCATTAAAAACTTATTTTGATCAGTTAGAAAATAAAAATCTTAGCATTCTTATTCCGGGTGCCGGTAACTCTTACGAAGCAGAATATTTGTTTAATAAAGGATTCAAAAATGTAACCGTTGTTGATTTTGCGCAAGAACCATTAACAAATATCAAAAACAGAGTTCCTGACTTTCCATTAAACAATTTGGTGAAAGATGATTTTTTTAATCATAAAGGACAATACGACTTAATAGTTGAGCAAACATTCTTTTGTGCCATTGATCCAAAATTAAGGGCTCAATATGCCAAACATATGCATTCACTTTTAAAACCGGGTGGAAAATTAGTTGGACTATTATTCGATACGGTATTCGAAAAAGAGGGTCCGCCTTTTGGAGGAAATAAAGAAGAATTCAGAACTTATTTCGATCCTTACTTTACTTATAAAACCTTTGCGCCTTGTTATAATTCCATTGCACCACGTGCAGGAAGAGAGTTGTTTATTCATTTAATTAAAAAATAAATGAACATCAATCATCGCCATATATTTTTACATAACGTAGCGCAAACCTCCCCCACTCCCTTGGCTTTGGAAATTGTAAAAGCGGAAGGTATTTACATGGCAGATGTCAACGGGAAACAGTACATTGATTTAATCAGTGGTATATCTGTGAGTAATTTAGGGCATTGCCATCCAAAAGTTGTTGAAGCAATTCAAAAACAAGCGCAAACATACATGCACTTAATGGTGTATGGTGAATATGTTCAATATCCTCAAACGCAATACGCGAAATTACTCACCTCTTTATTACCACCTCAACTCAACTGCATTTACTTTACCAATTCGGGAACAGAAGCAACTGAAGGCGCCTTAAAATTAGCTAAGCGCGTAACAGGAAGAAGTGAAATAATTTCCTTTAAGAACTCTTATCACGGAAGCACACATGGCGCATTAAGCGTAATGGGAAATGAAGAATATAAAAATTCGTTTCGCCCTTTATTACCGGACGTAAAACAATTAGAATTCAATAATTTTTCTCAGCTCGAACAAATTAGCAGTAAAACGGCTTGCGTCATCATTGAACCAATACAAGGAGAAGCCGGGGTGCACATTGCCAATGCGGAATATTTAAAGGCTTTACTCAAAAAATGTGACGAGCATTGTGTGCTTTTAATATTTGACGAAATACAAAGCGGATTCGGAAGAACCGGAACCCTGTTTGCATTTGAAAACTACGGCGTAGTTCCTGATGTAATGCTGGTTGCTAAAGGTATGGGCGGCGGACTTCCTATTGGTGCCTTTGTAGCTTCAGAAAAATTAATGAGTTGTTTAACCAACAATCCGGTACTTGGGCATATAACCACCTTTGGCGGAAATGCCGTTTGTGTTGCCGCGGCGCAAGCTACGTTAGAGGTTTTGGTAGATGAAAAATTATACTTACGTGCACTTGAAATTGAAAAAGTGATGAAAGAAGTGTTGGTGCATCCAAAAATAAAAGAAGTAAGATGCGTTGGCGCCTTATGCGCAATTGAGTTTGAAGACACGGAATTAAACATGAAAATCATTTCGAAGTGTATTGAAAAAGGAGTTATCACCGATTGGTTTTTACATTGCAGCACTGCGATGCGTCTGGCACCGCCATTAATCATTTCCAATAAAGAACTTCGCTTCGCTTTGCAGCAAATTATAGCAAGCATTAATGAAGCATAAGTTCTATATAATCACAAACAACTCATTTACAATCACTTAAATTCATTGATTTGCTACAAAACGTAGCAATACTTCGCTTTAATTCGTAGTAATTTTGTTATATCAAAAACAAGATTAATTATGAATTATTCAGTAGTACATGTTAACAAGATGGTATATGAGCACAGAGAGGTTGTAAAACTTGAGTTTTCATATAGCGATGAATTAGTAAAATTAGTGAAGAGCCTTCCGGGTGCCAAGTGGGATAAGTTATACCGCATGTGGTACATCGAGAAACGTACCGGCTTACTTAATGAGGTGTTGAATTGTTTTAAAGGCAAAGCTTATTTAGATTATAAAGCACTTAAAAATGAAGCGATGCTTACAGCACAGCCGGTTTTAGAATGTAAAACAGAAGTGCCGCAACCGGTTAAAAGCGTTTATTATAACAACAGTAAAACCTCTCCGGTTAAACAAGCTACAAAAAAGCAAAGTGCCAAGGCAAAACAATACGCCTTGTTTATTTGATTTTATGAGGCATAATTGATAATTTTATTATCCAACAATTTCTATTATGCGTTCAGAAGCTAAAACTCCTAATGAATATTTTAAATCTTTACCGGAAGAACGTAAAGAAGCAATGGATGAATTACGTAAAACCATTCTTAAAAATTTACCGAAAGGATTTGAAGAAGGAATGGGTTATGGTATGGTTGGCTATGTTGTGCCTCATTCAATTTATCCTAAAGGGTATCATTGCGATCCAAAACAACCACTTCCTTTCATGGGATTGGCTTCACAAAAAAACTTCATTGCCTTTTACCACATGGGGATTTATGCCAATAAAGACTTACATGATTGGTTCGTGAGTGAATTTCCAAAACACAGTAAATACAAATTGGATATGGGAAAAAGTTGTATACGTTTTAAGAAAACCGACGGAATTCCATATAAGTTAATAGGAGAACTTGTAAAAAAGATAAGTGTGAAAGATTGGATTTCGAATTACGAAAAAGCCTTTAACAAATAATTAGGCGCGTTTTAACTCTATTACAGTTATCTCAGGCCATATCCCTACTCTGCCCGGATAACCTAAAAAACCTAAACCTCTGTTTACGTATAAATGCTGATTATCCTGCTTATATAAGCCGGCCCATTGTTTATACAAATATTGCACCGGACTCCATTTAAATCCAGGAATTTCAATTCCAAACTGCATGCCGTGTGTATGTCCGCTTAAGGTTAAATCAATATCCGGATACTCTGTACGTATTTGTTTATCCCAATGCGAAGGATCATGACTCATTAATATTTTAAACGGATACTCATTAGCACCTTCATACGCCAAATGCATTTTTCCATATTTAGGGAAATGCATGTTTGCTCCCCAATTCTCAATGCCTAACAACGCGATTTTTTGTCCACCCTTTTCCAATGCCACATGTTCATTCATCATTAATTTCCATCCCGAATCGGCATGAACTTTTTTGAGGGCATCCAAATTTTGTTTCTTAGCTTCCTCTGTTGGCCAGCTTACATAATCACCATAATCATGATTACCTAAAACAGAATACACACCTTGGGGCGCTTTTAAACTTTTTAATTGCTCTTCGAAGCCGCGTGTTTCATCCGCAATATTGTTTACCAAATCACCGGTAAATAAAATCAAATCCGCACCTTGTTGCATCACAATGTCGAATGCTTTTTTAACAGGTTCATTATCCATAAAAGAACCGATATGAATGTCTGATATCTGTACAATTTTGAATCCATCAAAAGCCTCCGGTAAATTCGGACTCTTAACCTCAGCCTTATGCACACGATATTTGTAGGCTCCTTTAATCATTCCATACAAAAATGAAACAGCAGGAATAACGGTAAATGTAATGGCTAATTGACTCAAAAATTTTATTCGTGAAATTCCATTTTCATTAACCACTTCATTTGCCTGTGCTTTAACAAAAATGATTTGATAAAGCCATCTAAACAAACGAATGATATCATCGATTAATAAGAAACTAATTCCAAAAAGCTTACATATAACAAGTATTAATCCGGCAGCAGAAATAAATCGAAATTTCGCACTCCACTCAGGCACCGGATGAAATAGAGAAACCACAGCAATGGCGATGTTATAGAACGCTAAAGCATAAGCTACCCAAAGAACTACCTTCTTTTTTCCGTCGCTGAAATCCTGGCTGAATGTTTTTACAGCCTGTAAAAAATAGATTTCAATTACCGTTACAATAATGAAGAATATGAAAAATCGCCAAAACATGGTACAAAAGTAGGTTTAAGTTTTAGATGTAAGACTGTTTTGTGATTTTTTATAAATAAAAAAACCGCGGGATAAAGCCCGCGGTTTATATAGAGAGATTGTTTAAATACTAGAAATGGAAGTTTAAACGTAAAGTTCCGTTTGGAGTTAAGTTGTACTGTCCACCTGCTGCTGCATTACGGTCAGTGTCAATAATGAATTGCATACCATTTTTAGAAACAGTTTCAATTTCACCTTTAACTTCATTACCTGATCCATCTACACCTTCAGCTTCATAAACAGTTTTAGTTTTAGTGTTCATAGCAACACCAACACCCCAACCAAATTCACCAGCTAAAGAGATTTTAGGTAATACAAAGTATTCAGCACCAATAAATGCACGAACACCTAAACCAAATTGTCCACCTGGTTTACGAGAAGTAATACGCCATCCTGTAGTAGCAACACCACCAACAGTACCAGTACCTGTATTAGCGAAACCAGCAGTAGTTGACCAGTCAGTTGAGTTTGTTTGAGGATCTACGTTAGGGTCAGCAGTAGCGCCTTGAGTTAAATCGTTTGCATACTTAAATTTGTTACCACTTGAAGCAAACCAAATAAACACATCAGCACCATAGAAACCTTGTAAACGAGTTTTTCCTTTACGTTTTTCCATACCAACACCAACACCAACAAATGTGCTTGATTTTGAATATTTATCTTCAACCATTTCAGGCTTAGTAGGGAAAACCGGAGCAGTTGCAGTTGATGCCATTGGCTTAGCAATCTCTTGTTTCCAAGATTGGTTGCTGTAACCAATACGTACAATTGCACGGTAAGCGTTTTGTGCATCAGTAAATTTTTTACCTACGATAGTTTGGTTTGCACCGTAGTTATTCCATGTTGGAGCAACGTTATTGTTTGTTTTACCAAACATGTTACCTACATAGTTTAAAAAAGGAGTAGCGTCGACACCAATTGACCAATCTTCGGCCTCTGGTAAAATCGGCTCACCTTTTTTAGAGGTTAAATCTTGCGCATACGCACCGGTTACACCGAATGCTAATGCTAATAGAGCGATTGATTTTTTCATAGTTTTGTTTAGTTTTATGATTGAGCAAATTTACCTGATATAACATATACACTAAACTGATTTAAGTTAGTTTTTTAACAAAGAAATGTTAAATCATTGTTATCCAGTGATTATCAGGCTTTATTTTGAAGTAATGGTACAAATTTAAACTTACCTAAAACCTGTCTTTCGAAGGTAGTTTCCCCTGTTTTCTTCAAAATATACATTTCTTGCTGCTCACCTTCTCCAATCGGAATAACCATAATACCACCGATTTTCAATTGCACCAATAAATCATTTGGCAAATAAGGTGCGCCGGCTGTAACAATAATTTTATCAAATGGAGCGTGTTGCGGTAATCCTTTGTAACCATCGCCATAAAAAAAACGTACCGACTTATATCCTAAATAAGGAAGAAACAATTTTGTTTTATCGTATAATGATTTTTGTCTTTCAATAGTAAATACCTTCGCTCCCATCTCCACCAACACTGCCGTTTGATATCCGCAACCACTACCAATTTCCAGCACTTTCTCGCCGGATTTTATTTCCAGTTTTTCTGTTTGGAAAGCTACCGTAAACGGATGAGATATTGTTTGTCCTGCCCCAATTGGAAGAGCCTTATCAGAATATGCGTGCTCGAGCATGGCAGGACGTGCCGTGCTTTGATCAAAAAATAAATGGCGGGGAATTTTTTCAATGGCTTTTAAAACCTCTTCATCCAAGATACCCTTTTGCTTTAATTGCTCAACCAACCTTCTCCTTTTTCCTTGAAAAAGATACTCGTCTTCTTTACTTACCTGATAAAACACTATTGTACAGTTTAGATTTCAAATTTAATGGCTCAGCAATTCTTGTTTTAAACTATTAAATATTATTGCTAACAATTAAACTTTAAAACATATTTTTGCCAAAGAATGGTGAAAATTGGTTTAGTCGGATTAGGGCACTTAGGTAAAATTCATTTGAAACTTCTATCTGAAATTGAAGGTTATGATATTGCTGGTATTTTTGACATTGATACCCAACTCACCTCCGATTTGGCCAAACAATACAAAGTAAAAGCCTGTGAAAATTATGAGGAATTACTAAACTTGTGTGAAGCTGTTGATATTGTTACCCCAAGCCTTACTCATTTTGAATTAGCTTCCTATGCTATCAAAAAACACAAACATGTTTTTATTGAAAAACCAATAACACCTACAGCTGCTGAAGCTTTTCAATTACAACAGTTGAATATGGTTTCGAAAAAAGTAATTCAGGCCGGACATGTTGAACGTTTTAACCCTGCTTTTATCTCAAGCATACCTTATCTTGATAAGCCTCAAAAAATTGATTTTAAGCGCTTTGCGATTTACAATCCAAGAGGTACAGATGTATCGGTAACGCTTGATTTAATGGTTCATGATTTAGATATTCTTCTCAGTCTTGTGAAAAGTAAGATTAAAAGTTTAGACGCTAATGGTCACAAAACGGTTAGTGAAAGTCCGGATGTAGCAGAAGCTGTCATTGAATTTGAAAATGGTTGCACAGCTCTACTTTCAACTAACAGAAATGCTTCCGGTAACCGAAGAGAAATCACTGTATTTCAAGAAGATAAAGTTGTTTTTATTGATCTTCTAAATAAAAAAACCTCAGTTTTTGAACTGATAAACTACTCTGGAAAAGTCGTGGATTTGGATTTTGAAAAACTCACGCATCTCACCGAAAAAAATGTGTTAATAAAATACGCTGATATTTTACCAACTAACGCAATAAAAGAAGAGTTAATGGCGTTTCATAATAGTATAACTACAGGCCAAAAACCGGCGGTTACCATTGAGGACGCAATTAATGTTCTGAATCTGGTTCAAGAGATTGATAAAAAAATACTGAACCCTTCGGTAAAATAACTTCCTCATAAGTAAAATCTACCTTACTTTTGCGCCTTTAAAATTTATATGAGGCTATTGAGATTATTTTTACTACTTATTTTATTTTACGGCTGCACCAAAGACAAACAAAAAGCTCCTGATGCTTTTTTTGTAAAGCCGCAAACTATTTCTGTTGCTACCACTACCCTTCAAGGATCGTCTAGCCACAACATAACTGATATTTGGTATTATATCAACGGCCAATTCAAAGGCGCTTATCCGGCAGGCAACATTATGCCTTTCCCTGTAACAGGCAATAACACTTTAACTTTTTTCGCAGGAATTAAAAACAATGGGATTTCGGCAACTCGTCAGCCTTATGAATTTTATGAGTCTATTGTTATTGATACAACCGTTGAACCCGGTACAACCGTTAACAGAAATCTTACTTTTAAATACAAAGATGCCTGTGTATTTCATTGGATTGAAAGTTTTGAAGGTTACGGAACTACCACAGGTATCACCATTCAAAATTCCATCAATACTGATACTACCTATCAAATTGCTAATTCTGCCACAACTGCTTTCGAGGGAACCAAATGCCTGTACATTGCGCTTGATGCCGATCATCAAATCGGACAATACCAATCTACAGCCCTCTTCACTTTACCCAAAGGAGGCGCACCGGTATATCTGGAAATGAATTATAAATGCAATCAGCCATTTGATGTTGGAGTTTATAATGGTACAAACTTCACTTATGTGTCTTCGGTTAATTCGAGTGATGGAGAATGGAAGAAAATCTACATTCAATTAAGTGCAGGTGTTACCACTAATCTTGCTGCAACTGCCGGATGGTTTATGAAAGCTGTTAAACAAACTGATAGTCCTTACATCTACATCGATAATATCAAAATCATCAGTTACTAAATGAACAAAACGGTACATACCATAAAATATGTGTTGTTCGATTTCTTTTCGGCTGCCATTGCATGGACAGCCTTTTACATGTACCGTAAAAACTTCATTGATCCGTTTAAAATCGGCAGCATGCCAGATGTACTTTTTGATGCGCAATATTTCAAAAGTATCATTATAATTCCGGCATTATGGATTTTGTTTTATTATCTGGTTGGAACCTACAATAACGTATTACGTCGTTCGCGTATTAATGAATTTGTTCAAACCTTTGCTGTGTCTTTACTTGGTGTTACTGTTTTGTTTTTTGCCCTACTTCTTGATGATTACGTAACGAATTATAAATTTTATTACAAACTATTCCTTACTCTCTTTGGATTACATTTTCTTATTACAGCATTCTTCCGATTAATTCTCTCAAGTATTACTAACTATCGAATCGCTAATCGTAGTTTTGGTTTCAGAACGGTAATCATCGGTAGTAATGAACGCGCTTTAAGTACGCTTAATGAAATCAACTCCCTTAAAAAAGGCATTGGAAACGCTTTTATAGGCTATGTGCACATTGAAGGCAAAAACGGTTATTCCGAAATATTGAAAAAACAACTTCCTCATTTAGGTGAATATCACGAAATAAAAGAAATTATTGAAAAGAATAATGTTGAAGAGGTCATCATTGCCCTCGAAACATTTGAACACGAATACCTGAAAGCCATCGTAAATGAATTGAGTGATTTGGGTGTGGTTATTAAAATCATCCCGGATATGTACGATATTCTATCTGGACAGGTTAAAATGAATTCCATCTTCGGAACACCGCTCATTGAAATCAAAAATCAAATTATTCCTGATTGGCAAATTGCAGTTAAACGTTTCATTGATGTTTTCTTATCTCTCTTTGTTTTGGTTTGTTTTAGCTGGCTTTACTTAATTTTAATTCTAGCTGTTAAACTTTCTTCTAAAGGCCCGGCCTTCTTTAAACAAGTACGAGTTGGGATTCATGGTCGCCCGTTTTACATTTATAAATTCCGTACCATGTATTGCGATGCGGAAAAAATGGGCCCTGCTTTATCGAGTGAAAATGATCCGCGTGTTACCAAAGTTGGCCGTTTCTTAAGAAAAGTTCGATTGGATGAAATGCCACAGTTTTTAAATGTTCTAAAAGGTGATATGAGTTTGGTTGGTCCTCGTCCGGAAAGACAATTCTTCATCGACCAGATTGTACAACGCGCACCGCATTATAAACATTTACATAAAGTAAGACCGGGTATTACCTCGTGGGGACAAGTAAAATATGGTTATGCAGAGAATGTTGATCAAATGATTGACCGACTCAAATTCGATATTTTATACATTGAAAACATGAGTTTACTACTGGATTTTAAAATTTTGGTGCATACCGTACTCATTGTAGTACAGGGCCGAGGAAAATAACTTCAATTCCTTATAGAATTTATTTCATAACCTTCCACAGCACTACCCCTAAAGCTGAACCAATGAAAGGTGCACTTAGATACACCCACAAGTGTTCAACATGACCCGAAATAACTGCAGGAGCCAAAGAACGCATAGGATTCATAGAAGCGCCGCATACCGGACCCGCAAACATAGCTTCTAACAACACTACGGAACCTATCGCTAAACCCGCAAACATGCCTTGCTCTTTGCTTCCTTGTGCCACTTGCATAATAACAAGCATGAGGAAAAAAGTAAGTATTATTTCCAGAACAAAAGACTGCATGACTATACCGGAAGGTAAACTTGCACCTAACGTTTCGTTTAAAGGGAAAAGAATTCTTAAAACAATGCTTGCTACAAATGCGCCAATAGCCTGACTTAATACATAAGGTAATATTTCCTTTGCAGGAAAAGCCTTTGCTAACCAAAAACCAATTGTAACTGCGGGGTTGAAATGTGCGCCGGAAATATTCCCTAAAGCATAAATCATAGCGGCCACTATTAATCCCCATGTGCAGGCAACACCTTCATGCGTAATCACACCGTTAGTTTGCTGATTTACAATAATTGCACCGGTTCCGCAAAAAACCATAGCGAAAGTGCCAATTATTTCTGCAATGTATTTTTTATAGCTTGCCATTTTTCACCAACGAAAATACATATAAAGTTTCTAATGCGATTTGACGACAGCGTTCGTCGTATTTAGCGTCCTGCAGTGGCGTGTTATCAAAAGCTTTCGGGTCATCGTAAGTTGT